>CASDSC010000036.1 GCA_949283215.1 uncultured Alistipes sp.
CGTGTCATGATTTCGTCATTGCCCATTCCGTATAGCGGGGCCAGCATTTCATCCGTAAAATCGACCCCATACCGGCGACAAAAAATCACAAACGCTTCGATATGTTGTTCGCGGTTATCGACCAACACACCGTCCATGTCGAAAATTACACCTTTTCTCATTTTTATAAATTTTTGCAAAGGTAAGGTTTTTCGACCGAAATGCTCGGAGAAAAAGTGCTATCTTTGCGACGAGGAGTGCTGGCTGTTCCGTGCGCGACCTCTCTTTGAGTAAGAAAACGATGAGTAATATTCAGAATAATTCGATCCCGGAGAAGACAATCGAACGTTTGAGCGAATACCGCCGTACGTTGAAAAGTTGCCATGAGCAAGGGATTACGCATATTTTCTCGCACGTTCTGGCCGGGATACACGGCATTACGGCGGTGCAGGTACGGCGCGACCTGATGTTGATCGGATTCTCGAGCGACACGAAAAAAGGGTATGACGTCGAGGTGCTGATCGAATTTATCAATTCGATTCTCGACAGCCGTGGACCCATGCATATTGCGGTGATCGGTATGGGAAATTTAGGGCAGGCGTTGACCAAATACTTCAATGGACGGGGATTGACATTGCGTATTGTGGCGGCCTTTGATATCGATCCGGCCAAGGTGGGACATGAAATCGACGATATCCCGTGTTATCCGATGGGGGAATTTGAAAAACAGGTAGAAGCACTTGATATTAAGATTGTTATATTGTCCTCTCCCGCCAAGGTGGCCTCGGAATTGGTGGTGCCGATCATCAATGCCGGGATCAAGGGCGTGCTGAATTTTACCTCTATGCCGCTTAATTTTCCGCGAGGCATCGTGGTCGAGAATTACGATATTACCACGCTTCTCGAAAAAGTGGCCTATTTCGTAAAAGAGAACGAAGAAACGACATTGTGATAGTATGAAAGTTTGGGAAGGTTTCGAAACGGTACAAGGGATACCTAATCCGTCGGTTACGGTTGGATCGTACGATGGCGTGCATCAGGGACATCGGCGTATTTTGACCGAATTGGAGCGCATTGCTTTGATGTCTGAGGGTGAGAGTGTTGTGGTGACGTTTTCGCCGCATCCTCGTCAGGTATTGGGTGGAGGTGACGGTTTCTGTTTGCTTAGTTCTATGGATGAGAAAATTCGGTTGTTGGAGGACGCTGGAGTTGATCACCTTGTTGTAGTGCCGTTTACGGAAGCTTTTCGACATTTGTCGTCTTATGATTTTGTGCGGGACTGTTTGATCGCCAAATTGCATGTACACACTTTGGTTATGGGCTATAATCACCATTTTGGCTATAATCAGGAGGGTGATTTCAATTATTTGTATCAACTGCAAAGTGAGTTTGGCTTCCGTGTCAAAGAGATTGCCCGTGAATTGGTGGATGACCAGAAAGTAAGTTCCACGGTAGTGCGGAGACTGATTGGGGAAGGTCGCATGGCCGAAGCAGCGCACTGCTTGGGTCGGCCCTATTTGTTGATAGGACGCATGGAATCTGACGGACGAATTCGCCCCGGGGATCCAGCGAAACTAATGCCTCCCGAAGGTGTGTATGAGATGACTGCCGACACGAGCGAAGATGGCCTGTTGCATGTTACGGCAGACGGTACAGCATATCTTGAGGGCCTTCCTTTACCGGCAGGAGCCGATACAGTCCCTGTTACCTTATGGTTCGGAGCTGAATAGCATGTGTTTTCCTGCCGGATTGCTTTGCAATTTTTGTCAGATCTATTGATTTATACATCCGTTCCCGATGGCGAAAACTATGGGAACGGATGATTTTATCACCATATTGCGAGGTACGTATGGCGATTATTTTTTAGGTTGGCCTTGTTTGTTGTCTGTTTTTTCGAATTCGGAAAGCCAATGGGCCGTGCGTTTCAGGTAATAATCCGGCTTTAACGGCTCATAGTCAAGATACGTATACTCATCGCATTTGAAAGGTATGGCCGGTTCGATCTGTGTGCCTTCATGCCACTCGTTGAACGTGGCTATGCCCACATAAGCCGGATTACATGCTACGGCAGCGCTGAACATACGGTCGTAATAGGCTCCATTTTCCCTGTCACGCGTGGTGGCGCCGTTCCAAGGGCGGATACGGGTGTCGATGTATCCGGGGCCCACACAGGGGATGAATAATTTACCGTTTTGGTCAGCCCATTCTTGCAGGTAGGGCCAATTGCTCGGAGTCGACCCATACGAGAATCCAACCGCACTGAAGAATGTGTAGAACCCATCGAATCCGGATTGTGTAAAGAACGTTTCTTCACCCTCTTTGACCCACAGTCCTATCATGACAGCATCGTCCGGTGTATTGCGGATCGATTGTTTGCCATGTGTCGTCAGTACATCGGCCCACTCATCCGCCGGAGTGAGGTACGAATCGTATACAAAGAAACACGGTTTCCCGCCAATTCGGAAGTAGGCCGGGTAATTTCCATAGGTGGCGTTCAGATGCCTGATGTCCTCACGAACACTTAGGGCATTACGTCCCGGATAGGGTTCGATGTGAAAACAGACTTTAAGCCCTGCCCGATCGGCTTCTTCCATTATTGTGGGGATCGATTCCAAACCCATGTCCGATCCTTTCCACCACGTGAGTACGACGATGCCAATCCGGCTCTTGGCCATTTGACGCATCTGGCGTCTGATGACTTTGGGGTCATTGCTGCTGTATGTTCCACCCTGGGGGTAGAAGCTGCTTGATATGTTATCTCCTCCTGGGATGGCGGGAGCGTTGGGATCATTGGGATCATTGGGATTTTGTTTGATAAGTCCATGTGCCCAGTGGATATCCCGCCCATCCACCTTTTTCGTGCCATACCAATTATAATAAAAACAAAATGCCCTTTTACATGGATCATTTGCCACAGAGATCCGGGGGGCAACCATCAGTATGAGCGGCAAGGCAATCCATAACCATTGAGTGATATACTTTTGCATACGATACAAACGATATTTTACCCTAAGTTCGTGATAATTTCTGACAAAACATTCTTTTTTTGATGAAATACGGTTTTTAGTCCGAATTTTAGATAGAGTATTGGAAGTTGGTATCTGTTTTTCGAATACTATGATGTATTTCTGCATGTCAACGATCGGAGTCATGCCCTTAGAGAGAGGAGCGGTAGAAGACTAAATGAAAAGAATTCTTTTATCTGCCCTTACATAACAGCAGATTTTAACAAAAAATAGTTACCTTTGTGCAATCTAAATATATCAGCCATGTCGTTTATTGAAGATAAAGTGCAAACAGAAGGTCTCACTTTCGATGATGTCCTCCTTGTTCCCGCCTATTCAGAAATTTTACCCCGTGTTGTAGAGTTGTCATCACGGTTTTCGCGTAACATTGCGATCAATACCCCGATCGTTTCGGCCGCTATGGATACGGTGACCGAAGCCGATTTGGCCATTGCTTTGGCACGTGAGGGGGGCATCGGTGTCATTCACAAAAATATGCCTATTGCCGATCAGGCGGCCCAGGTGCGCAAGGTGAAGCGGGCAGAGAACGGCATGATCTACGATCCGATCACCATTTACAAAGACAATACCGTGGGTGATGCGCTTCGGTTGATGCATGAGAATAAGATCGGTGGTATTCCGGTCATTACACCCGATAATATATTGATCGGAATTGTAACCAATCGCGACCTGCGTTTCCAGCGTGATATGTCGCGCAAGATCGAAGAGGTGATGACCAAGGAGGGACTGATTACGACCCACAATCCCGACTTGCGTAACGCATCGGATATTTTGTTGCAAAACAAGATTGAGAAACTGCCGGTTATCGATGGCGAAGGCCATTTGATCGGGTTGTTGACTTATAAAGACATTACTAAGGTTCAGGCTAACCCGAACGCTTGCAAAGATAGTAAAGGCCGTTTGCGTGTGGCTGCAGGTGTCGGTGTGACTTCTGACACGATGGAACGTGTGGCTGCATTGTATGAGGCTCAAGTTGATGCGATTGTCATTGATACAGCCCACGGACACTCGATTTACGTGGTCGAGATGCTGAAGAAAGTAAAAGCGCAATATCCAGATCTGGATGTCGTCGTAGGTAATATTGCTACGGCTGAAGCTGCAAAATATCTCGTCGACGCTGGGGCTGACGGAGTGAAAGTCGGTATCGGTCCGGGATCGATCTGTACTACACGTGTAATTGCGGGTGTGGGTGTGCCTCAATTGACTGCGATTTATAACGTGGCCCATGCAATTGAAGGATCTGGGGTTCCTGTGATCGCTGATGGTGGCTTGCGTTATTCGGGAGATATCGTGAAAGCGTTAGCTGCCGGTGCTGATACGGTAATGGCCGGTTCGTTGTTCGCAGGAGTCGAAGAATCTCCGGGAGAGACCATCATCTACAACGGGCGTAAGTTCAAGACCTATCGTGGTATGGGCTCTTTGGAGGCAATGCAGAAAGGTTCGAAAGACCGCTATTTCCAGGATATGGAATCCGACATCAAGAAGTTGGTTCCCGAGGGAATTGCTGCACGAGTACCATATAAAGGAACTTTGAGCGAAGTGGTATATCAGTTGATCGGAGGTTTGCGTGCAGGTATGGGATACTGCGGAGCCAAGGATATTGCAACGCTCAAGAAAGCTCGCTTCATTCGAATTACCAATTCGGGAATGCTCGAGAGTCACCCGCACGATGTGGCTATTACGCGCGAAGCACCGAATTACAGCAGCCGTCAGGATTGATCCAAGCAATTCTGTATCGGTTCAATTAGGTATACGGAGTGTTGCGATATGCGGCACTCCGTTTGTTTTATGATGTTTTCGAAGATCGCAGGATGAAAGTCCGTAAGAATAGCTATGATTGATTCTAAAATAGAGAAGCCACATGATTGTCCGTGAGATACAGCTAAGGGTCCGTTACAAAGAGACCGATAAAATGGGGATCGTTCACCATTCCAATTATGTCAATTATTACGAGGTCGCACGTACCGAGATGTTACGTGAATTCGGGACAACCTATCGAACCATGGAAGAGCGCGGCGTGATGTTACCTGTCCATGCTGTGGAAATGCAATTCTATAGGCCGGCTTATTATGATGATTTATTGACGGTTCGTATCTCATTGCCAAAGTTGCCTCAAGTCCGGCTTCGGTTCGAACATGAGATTTTTAATGAAGCAGGCGAGTTGTTGAATACCGGTTCGGTAGAATTGGCGTTCGTCGATAGTCAGACACGGCGTCCGTGCCGTGCTCCAAGATGGTTCGTCGATTTGCTCGCGCCCTATTTTAGCGAGAATAAGTAATTCGATAAATTAGGATCAGTTTTTTTATCTGCATGAATTTTTAAGGGCAACATTTTGCCGTTTAGTATACGAGTCAAGACCTGTCAGATCGGGTGTCGCTTTTCGGAAGGATGTCATGTTAATGGCATCCTTTTGTCTGTCAAAATGTCAGCGTAAGTGGGGTGGCACATTAATTGATATTTTGCGATACGCTTCGTGCTGTATCGTAGATAGAGTACGAGAGGTGTATGTGATAATCATAAAACTAAACGATATGCAAAACGGAAAAATAGGAGTGACGACGGAAAATATATTTCCGATCATTAAGAAGTTCCTTTATTCTGATCATGAAATTTTTCTGCGTGAGCTGGTCTCCAATGCCGTAGATGCGACGCAGAAGATCAAAACGTTGGCTGCGATGAATGAATTTAAAGGAGAGTTGGGTGATCTGACGATCCACGTCGAAGCCGACAGTGAAAAACGTATTTTGAAGATCTCCGATCGAGGTATCGGTATGACCGCCGAAGAGATCGATAAATACATCAACCAGATTGCCTTCTCTGGGGCCGAGGAGTTTATGGAGAAGTATAAAAACCAGGCTATAATTGGTCATTTCGGGCTCGGCTTCTATTCGGCATTCATGGCTGCTGACAAGGTGGAAATCGTGACTCGCTCATGGCAAGAAGGTGCTAAAACGGTCAAATGGAGCTGTGACGGAACTCCTGAATTTACCCTCGAAACATTAGAGGAGGAACATGATCGCGGAACTGATATCATCCTTTATATCTCCGAAGAGAATAAAGAATTTTCGGAAGAGGGACGTGTGCGTGAACTGTTACGCAAATATTGCCGGTTCCTGCCCATTCCGATTGCCTGTGGCAAACAGAAAGAGTGGAAAGACGGTAAATATGTGGATACCGATAAGGATCAAATCATCAACGATACCAATCCGTTGTGGACACGTAAACCGGGCGATATCACTGAAGAGGATTATCTCGAATTCTATCATGAATTGTATCCGATGAGTGATAATCCGTTGTTCTACATTCATTTGAACATCGATTATCCGTTCAACCTCACAGGTATCTTGTATTTCCCGAAGATTCACAACAATTTCGAAATCCAAAAGAACAAAATTCAACTCTATAGCAATCAGGTGTTTGTAACCGATTCGGTGGAAGGCATTGTTCCGGAATTCCTGACCTTGCTTCATGGGGTGATCGATTCTCCCGACATCCCGTTGAATGTCTCGCGTAGCTATTTGCAGAGCGATTCGAATGTGAAGAAAATTTCGAATTACATCACCCGAAAAGTATCCGATCGTTTGCAGGAAATTTTCAATACACGTCGCGAAGAGTTTGAAAAGAAATGGGACGATTTGAAAGTATTTATCCAATATGGTATTGTAACGGACGACAAATTTGCTGATAAGGCTGTCGATTTTACGCTGCTAAAAGATACCGACAATAAATACTTTACATTAAAAGAGTATGAAGAGTTGGTGAAAGCCAATCAGACTGATAAAAATGGATCGCTGATCTATCTGTATACCAATGATGTGGTTGAAAAATACAGTTTTATCGACGGTGCAAAATCGAGAGGTTATGACGTCTTGCTGATGGACGGCCAACTCGATACTCATTTCATCAGTTGGTTTGAGCACAAGAATCCTAAGACTCGTTTTGTGAGAGTCGATTCCGATGTGATTGACAAACTGATCCAAAAAGAGCACAATCAGTCGATTGCGTTAAGCAGCGAACAGCAGGAGATCATGCGGCCTGTGTTCGAGGCTCAATTACCCAAAGATGATAAGATCCATTACAATATAGCTTTCGAGGGAATGAGTGAGTCGGAGGTGCCGGTGACTATTGTGCAGAACGAGTATATGCGTCGTATGAAAGAGATGGCTGCTACCAGCGGTGGAATGTATCAGATGTATGGCCAGATGCCTGACAATTTTACGGTTGTTGTGAATGGAAATCATCCGTTGGTGATTGATATCCTGCAACAGGTCGAGCAAGCATACGGCGATAAATTGAAGTCAATCAATAAGAAAATCGATACAGCTGCGGCACAACTCAAGATGGAAGAAGAGAAACTCAGCGGTAAAAAAGAAGAGGAGATCTCTCAGGAGCAGCGTGATAGTCGCGATAAACTGGCTGAAAAAGTCAATAGCTTGCGTAATGATCGTGATGCCCGGTTGAGGGAGATCGGTTCAGAAAGTACTCTTGTCAAGCAGATCGTCGATTTGGCGTTACTGTCGAATGGTATGCTCAAAGGCGAGAACCTTACGAACTTTATTCGTCGTAGCGTAGAGTTGATCGGGAAATAACGGATAGAATAGACTGCTAGTTTAGACGTTATATTAAAAGCAGGAGTGAGGTATTTATCTTCTCTCCTGCTTTTTTATTTAGTCTCCTGTGTAGAGGTAGGAGTGGAGCATTGTTACTGTCAGAGCCCTGAGTTAACTAGTCCTGTGTAAACTCGGAATTTTGAAATGAGTATGTCGGTATGAATGCCGACTCAATAAGGATGTTAGTAGAAAATACCCCCTGTATCCTTAATGATACAAGGGGTATTGGGTTGGCTATTTCTCTTTTTTACTGGCTTTTGCTTCATCCTGGAATTCTTTTTTGTCGAATGAGGCATTGAGGATCTTTTGCGCCTGTTCTGCGTCGTTGTTGGCGACACATAAGGTAATTGAAAGGTCTGATATCGGTAATACATCAGCCATCGTATCATGAATCAGCACGGCCTCGATGCCGTTCGATTCGAGTAAGGTTTGGTAAATAACCGCACGGTTGTACTGGTTGAACCGCATGAGGGTGACAAATTCTTTGTTATCCATGACTTCGATTTTTTATTGATTATGTCTTGTTGAATAAAGGTACAAAATTAAGTTGATAATTGAGCCATATTTTCATTCTAATTCTAAATATGGCTATCTTTGTATGGACGGCTTTGCCGTTGCTTTTTTATAATTCGCAGGGAGGTATGTCGCAATTCGTTCATCTTCATGTCCATACGCAATACTCTATTTTGGATGGCGCTTCGGCTATCAAGACTCTCATAAAACGGGCCAAAGAACTCGATATGCCGGCGATTGCCATTACGGATCATGGCAATATGTTCGGAGTCAAAGAGTTTCATGATGTGGCAACCAAAGAGGGTATAAAACCGATTCTCGGTTGTGAAGTCTATGTGGTCCGTAACCGGTTTGAAAAAGATAAGGATGAAAAGGCCGGTGATCACTTGATCCTGTTGGCTAAGAATCTGGCCGGCTATCACAACCTGTTGCGCATTGTTTCTTACTCCTGGACCGAAGGTTTCTATTATAAACCTCGTATCGACAAGGAACTGTTGCGGCAATATCATGAAGGGTTGATCTGTTCCTCCGCATGTCTGGGCGGAGAGTTGCCGCAGGCCATTATGCGAGGTGACCTGAAAGAGGCCGATCGCGTGGTGCACGAGTTCCGGGAGATCTTCGGGGAGGATTATTATTTGGAATTGCAGTTGCATCCGTCGGGTGAACCGCGGATCGATGCCAAAGTGTATGAAGAGCAACTCAAGGTCAATAAAGTGATCTTGGAACTGGCTGCAAAATACGGCATCAAATATATTTGCTCGAACGACGTGCATTTTGTGATGGCCGACGATGCCCCGGCGCATGACCGTTTGATCTGTCTTAACACAGGACGTGACTTGGATGATCCGCAACGGATGCGTTATACCTTTCAGGAGTATTTGAAGAGTGCCGAAGAAATGAGTGCTCTCTTTCCAGATCATCCCGAGGCGTTGGCGACCACGCTGGAAATTGCCGACAAGATCGAAGAGTATTCGCTGAAGCACAAACCATTAATGCCTAATTTCCCGCTGCCCGATGATTTCGTGGTGGACATAGAGAAATTCAGAACATCGATCGCGAAAAAGATAGATGACGAGAGCCTGAAAGCCGATATTGCGGTTTGTGAATCTCCCGAGGCTCTGGAAAAACAGCATCCCGAACTGTCTGAACAGATTCTTGTCGCACGACAATACGTTTACCTCGAGCACTTGGCTATGGAGGGTGCGTATAGACGTTATGGAAATCCTCTCGATGAAAAGGTGTTGAAACGAATCGAATATGAGTTGTCGATCATTGAGTGGATGGGCTTCCCGGGTTACTTCCTGATCGTGTGGGATTTTATTCGTGCCGCTCGCGAATTGGGCGTTTCTGTGGGACCGGGTCGTGGCTCCGCCGCCGGATCTGTGGTTGCTTATTGCCTCAAGATTACCAATATAGACCCGATCAAATACGATCTGCTGTTTGAACGTTTCTTGAACCCGGAACGTATTTCGCTCCCCGATGTCGATGTGGACTTCGATGAGGACGGACGTGAATTGGTCTTGAAATATGTGACTGAAAAATATGGACGTAAACGTGTTGCTCAGATCATCACGTTCGGAACGATGGCTCCGAAAATGGCGATCCGAGATGTGGCACGTGTACAAAAGTTATCCTTACAGGAGAGCGATCGTCTGGCAAAATTGGTTCCGGAAAAGCCATGTACGACCTTTAAAAGTGCCTATGAAGAGTCTCCCGAACTGGCTCAAGAGCGTGAATCTCCCAATCCGCTGATTAGAGATACGTTGCGTTATGCGGAAAAATTGGAGGGATCGGTGCGTCAGACTGGTGTACATGCCTGCGGAGTTATCATCGGACAAGATGATCTCGAAAAATTTGCCCCGATTGCCGTCGCCAAGGATGCCGATCTGAATGTGGTGCAGTTCGAAGGAAAACTCGTCGAAGATGTCGGACTCATCAAAATGGACTTCCTGGGTCTCAAAACTTTGTCGATCATTAAGGATGCTCTCGAGAATATTAAAATTACGAAGGGTATCGATCTCGATATCGATTCGATTCCGCTCGACGATGCGGCTACCTATGAATTGTACAGTCGCGGCGATACGACCGGTTTGTTCCAATTCGAATCCCCGGGAATGAAGAAGCATTTGAGAAACTTGAAACCCAACCGGTTTGAAGATTTGATTGCCATGAATGCGCTCTATCGTCCCGGCCCTATGGAGTATATCCCGCAATTCATTGCCCGCAAACATGGACAGGAGAAGGTGGTGTATGAGTTGCCCGAGATGGAGGAGTTCTTGCAGGATACGTACGGTATTACGGTGTATCAGGAGCAGGTCATGCTTTTGTCGCAGAAACTGGCAGGTTTTACCGGAGGTCAGGCCGATACACTCCGTAAGGCAATGGGTAAGAAGAAGAAGGATGTACTGGATAAGATGAAGACTACCTTCCTCGATGGAACCAGTGAACGAGGTCATGACCGAAAGATCTGTGAGAAAATTTGGGGTGATTGGGAGGCATTCGCTTCGTATGCATTCAATAAGTCGCATTCGACCTGTTATGCGTATGTCTCGTACCAGACGGCTTATCTCAAGGCTCATTATCCGCCAGAATTTATGGCCGCTTTGTTGAGCCGAAATTTGTCGGATATCAAAAAGTTGAGCTTTTTCATGGATGAGTGCAAGCGGATGGGTATCGCTGTGCTCGGCCCTGACGTGAACGAGAGTTTGCACCGTTTCTCGACCGACAAACAAGGTAACGTCCGGTTTGGTCTCGCGGCCATCAAAGGGGTGGGTGAGGCTGCTGTCTCGGGTATTATTGCTGAACGTAAGGCCAATGGACCTTTCCAATCGATCTTTGATTTTATGGAACGGGTCAACTTGCAGGCTGTCAATAAGAAAACAATCGAAAATCTCGCGGTCGCCGGGGCTTTTGATTCGCTGGTAACCTTCCATAGAAGTAAGTTTTTCGGTTTGTCAGGCGATTCCAATTATATCGAACAGTTGATGCGATACGGTAACCGGGTCCAATTCGAAAAAAACAATGCACAACAAAGCCTGTTCGGTGGCGACTCGAATGTGGCGGATATTCAAAAACCCGAGCCTCCGAACTGTGAGGAGTGGTCGAAGCTCGATATGCTCAATAAGGAGAAAGAGGTAACCGGTATCTATCTGTCGTCTCATCCTTTGGACGATTATCGGATCATTATCGATAACCTATGCAATACGACATTGGCTGATTTCGGCAGTGACCTCGCACGATTAGCGGGCCGTGATTTTGTAATTGCAGGGATGGTGTCGGCCGTCCAGCATCTGACCATGAAGAATGGTAAACCGTTCGGACGGTTTACTTTGGAGGATTATAGTGGTACGTACACATTTACGTTGTTTGATAAGGATTACGAGAATTTCCGCCGCTATTTGTATGATGGATATTATCTTTTCATTCGAGGTAAGGTGAGGCCGCGCCCATACAATGAGCAGGAACTGGAGCCTAAGATATCTACAGTGATGATGCTTTCTGAAGCTCAGGAAACCCTTGTCCGAGAAATGACCGTGTCGATTCCAATTGAAGATTTGACTGAAGAATTGACCCGATCGTTGCGTAACACGGTACAGCAGAGCAAGGGAAATGTGATGTTGAGGGTGAAGGTGTTCGATGCGGAATCCGATGTCGCAGTCAATCTTTTCTCGAAAACAATGAAAGTCGATATTGCGGGGGGAATGGTTGGTTTCTGTCAGGATTACGGCCTGAGGTATACGTTGATGTAATAACGTTGATCGAATGTTAATCGTTTTTTTACTCCGATATCTGGGGATAGGTACTTTATATACATTTTTGTGTCAAAACAACATTTAAAAATAGATCGTTATGGCTTTGAGTATTACGAAAGACAATCTGGATGAGGTTATCGGTTCGGGAAAACCGGTTGTGATTGATTTCTGGGCAGAATGGTGCGGCCCTTGCCGTATGATTGCTCCGATCGTCGATGAGTTGGCAGCTGAATATGAAGGGCGCGTGGTGATTGGTAAATGTGATGTGGATGAGAATGATGCGGTCGCAACTAAATATGCAGTGCGGAATATTCCTACGTTGATATTTATCAAAAATGGCGAAATCGTCGACAAACAAGTCGGTGCCTGCCCGAAAAACGTGCTCGAGGAAAAAATAGCTAAACTGCTGTAGTTGTATCGATAGCGCGTTTGTCGTACGTTATAAAGGCTCTTCTGGTTGTATCAGGAGAGCCTTTTGTATTACGGCCTGTCATGGAAATGACTCCATGGGGTGTGTGAAA
>CASDSC010000037.1 GCA_949283215.1 uncultured Alistipes sp.
GCCTTGTCACAAATGCCCGATTCGTCACTGACTATCGCAGGACTCAACCTATTCGATCTGTTCGACACGCTATCTTCGGTATACATGATGCCTATCGGAGGATTCTTTATCACGCTTTTTGCCGGATGGATCATGAGTCGGCAACGCTTTCGTACCGAATTGACCAGCGACGGCATGTTCGGAGCCCGGATCTACCCGATTGTCCGGGGCATCATTCGGTACTTTGCTCCACTGGTAATTGCCTTGCTGTTCCTCAACCAACTTGGAATTGTAAAATAACCGATTGTTCTTCAGGATACGCGATAATTCCACGTCCACAACAATACTATTATTTAACGAGATCGATTCGTTCCTACACTATCTTCACAAGAACAAATCTTATAAAAAACCAAAGCGGGCACTCGGTAAGGGTGCCCGCTCTATGTATTGTCTGCCAACAGACTACAGATATTCTTCCTGTACAGCTTTGAAGAGATCGCTATCGGCCACGCACGAATTCATCACATACTCATAAGCCGCCTTATTCTGAGCCTGTCCATACTTGGCATAGGTTTCGGCAGAAATACGGTATGCTTCGTTCTTTTGGGCTTGTGCCATCAACAGATAGGTAATCACGATATGGCCGACCATTTCGACCATCCGACGAGCATGGAAATCTATCAACTCGTTATCACCCATCGATGTCACTTTCTCAACGACCTTCTCGTAATCCTCTCGCATTGCGATCAATTTCGAATGGATATGTTCAAGTTCCGGTGCATACTCCTGAGACTCATACACTTTAATCTGATTCAGGAACGTACCCGTAGTCACGTGACGGATCGCCGCTACGACCTGCAATTGCGAGGTACCCTCATAAATATTGGTAATACGGGCATCACGATAGATACGTTCGATCGGATAATCTTTCATATAACCCGAACCGCCATGAATCTGGATCGCGTCGTAAGCCAACTGGTTGCAATACTCGCTGCTCATCAATTTCAGAAGCGGGGTAAATGCGTCGGCCAGTTTGGTGTACTCTTTCATTTCAGTACGCTCTTCGGGCGTCAGTTTCCGTTCGTGGCTGATATGCGTATAGCATTTGTAGATCTCGACGAAACGCGTCGTCTCATACAACAAGGCACGAGATCCCTGCAACTTAGCTTTCATATTGGTCAGCATCTCATACACGGCAGGGAATTCGATAATCGGTTTACCGAACTGTTCCCGTTCGTGGGCATATTTCAATGCCTCGCGATAGGCAGCTTCCGACAGGCCGGTCGATTGTGCGCCGATACCCAAACGTGCCGCATTCATCAGCGACATCACGTATTTGATCAAGCCCATCTTGCGATCCCCCACCAGCTTGGCCGGGGCATTCGTAAAGACCAGTTCACAGGTCGGAGAACCTTTGATACCAAGTTTGTTCTCGATACGACGCACCTTCACAGCCATGCTCCGTTTGTCATAGACAAACATCGAAAGTCCACGGGCATCTGTCGTACCTTCTTCCGAACGGGCAAGAACCAACGCCACATCGCCATCTCCATTGGTAATGAATCGTTTTACGCCATTGAGCAACCAAGTCCCTTTCTCTTCGCTCCAGGTAGCCTTGAGCATGACGGCCTGGAGGTCCGATCCGGCATCAGGTTCTGTAAGGTCCATGGCACATGTGGCACCGTCCGAGACCATCGGCAGATACTCGGCTTTCAATTCTTCGGAAGCAAACTCATTGAGTGTTTCAGCGCAATCCTGCAACCCCCAGATGTTTTCAAAACCGGCGTCTGCACGAGCCACCATCTCATTGGCCATCACGAAACAAACCAAAGGCATATTAAGCCCCTTATATTTCCGTGGCAAGGTCATACCGAACAGCCCCGCCTTGGTCACAGCTTCAATATTTTTCGCCGTTCCTTCGGCATACACGACCCGATCGTTCACCACTTTCGGACCATTATGGTCGACATCCTCGGCATTGGGGGCGATCACATCGCCACATACACCGCCGGCAATCTCCAACACGCGGCGGTAATTATCCATCGCATCCTCGAAATCGACCGGAGCGTAATCGTAGAGGTCTTTGTCGGCAAAGCCTCTCTCCTTGAGTTCCACGATCTTCTTCATCAACGGATGATCGAGGTGGAACTGCAAATCTTTGTTATCTAAAAAGAAATTAGCCATAATTTTCAATGATTTTAAGGTTCAGTCATTCTCTATCGCCATTTCATCTCGACAATTTTATTGTTCCTGCGAGACCATATCCTATCCCCTCAATTCTGACAACTCACGCAAATCGAACAAATAAAATTCAAATACGGTTCACCTAATCAGGTCTACTGCTCTTGGGAATACCCCCCAGAGATCATTATCTGCGAAGGTTGTTCCTCGGAGACAAGCGTCGAAACGGCCAACAGAGCCACTCGTGTCATCGTTTACTTCGAGTTTTGCTTATAGTATTTGATCATTTTGGGTACGATCTCGTTCACGTCGCCTACGATCGCATAATCGGCAATTTTGTTGATCGGGGCAGCCTCGTCGTTATTGATCGAAATGATCATGGCCGATTGATCCATCCCGGCGGTATGCTGAATCTGACCCGAGATACCGCAAGCGATATAGAGTTTCGGACGTACCGTCACACCGGTCTGTCCCACCTGACGGGCATGTTCGGCAAAACCGGCATCGACGGCGGCACGCGAAGCACCAACCTCACCACCCAAGACAGCAGCCAACTCATACAACATGCCGAAATTTTCCTTGCTACCCATACCGTACCCACCGGAGACGATGATCGAAGCACCTTTGATATTCACTTTGCGCTCCTCCATCTCCCGTTCGATGATCTTGACAGCCATATCGGCATCGGTCAGATATTTCTTATAATCGATCTGCTTGACCTCTCCGGCAGCGGGTTTTGCAGCCTCCTGCATCTTCATCACGCCTTCGCGCACGGTTGCCATCTGCGGACGATGGTCGGGATTGACAATCGTGGCGATGATATTTCCGCCAAATGCCGGCCGGATCTGATACAAAAGATTCTTATACTCCTTACCGGTTTTATTTTCGGTATAATCGCCGATTTCAAGGCTGGTACAATCGGCAGTCAAGCCACTGTGCAAGGCCGACGACACCCGCGGAGCCAGGTCACGACCGACTGACGTAGCCCCGAACAGCGCGATCTGCGGTTGCTGTTCCTTGAACAGTCCACAAATGATCGCGGCATGCGGCAACGTTCTGAACGGAGCCAATTCAGCCCCATCGGCCACCCATACAGTATCGGCACCATATTTGGCCAGTTTTGTTTCAATTCCATCAAGTTTGTGTCCGATCGCCAGTGCTTCGAGTTTACATCCCAGTTTATCGGCCAGCTCACGTCCTTTGGTAAGCAGTTCGAGACTCACATCGGCAATCGCACCGTTTTCGATCTCGCAATATACAATGATATTATTCATGTCTGATTCTCTTTAACCGTTTACTAATTAACCGAGGGTATGGCTGGCAATCAGCTCTTGCATCAACGCATTGATCTCTGCATCCGCACCTGTCATTTTTTTAGCCTCTTTGGCCTGGAAAACGACATTCTCAATCTTTTTGACCTTGGTAGGTGAACCAGTCAAACCCAGTTGAGCGTCATCGGCATCCACATCGGCCACACTCCACTCCGTGATATTTAGGTAAGGACGGGCATCGCGCAACTCGGTGTAATAATCCTCCTGAAGAGCCTGGATTTCGCTGACCGTTTTGGCGTGTTTGTATTTCATCACCAGTTTAGCATGCTGAGGGCGGCATTCGGGGGCCGAGGCATTGACGGTCATGACCATCGGGAGCGGGCACGAAACGGTTTCAACGCCACGTTCCAAACGCCGTTTGATCACGATCTGTCCCTCGTCAAGTGAAACGATCTGCTCAGCATAAGTCACCTGGGGCCAACCTAATTTTTCAGCCACCTGAGGACCTACCTGAGCTGTATCACCATCGATAGCCTGACGGCCTGCGACAATGATATCGGGATTCATTTTACGGACCGCACACGACAATGCATATGACGTAGCCAAGGTATCCGAACCGGCAAATTTCCGGTCCGTAAGCAATACGCCACCATCAGCACCGCGGAACATTGCATCGCGAATCACGTCTGCCGCACGGGGAGGACCCATTGTCAAAACTTCGACCGTACTACCTGGACACATATCCTTGAGTGTCAAGGCCTGCTCGAGGGCATTGAGGTCCTCGGGATTAAAGATAGCGGGCAAAGCCGCGCGATTCACTGTGCCATCGGCTTTCATTGCGTCCTTCCCCACATTGCGGGTATCGGGCACCTGCTTAGCCAGCACAACGATCTTCAACGTTTTCTTCATTGCGTTGGATTTTATACATTAAATTATTGCTGTTTCTTTCGGTAATCTTCACCTGTCAGCACCAAGGCGAAGCACATGCAAAGATAAAAATTTTTGCCAAATGGCAAATTCATCGCACCTTTTCCATACTGAATTGCAGAATATCAGTTTCATATCATCTTGCACAAAAAGCAATAGGTAAAAAAATAAAAGCCACCCGCTTTTTCCACCATAAAACCTAGATTCTTTTCTTATCTTTGTTTCCAAAAATTAAACATTCACCCAATGTAATTAATTACCGACAGATACCCCGTCATAGAATACATAGGAAGTTATTACAGCGACAGTCACTCTCGAATCGGCAAATTCTACAGAACTCCAGTCGCCTGCACTTGTATTTTCGACGGTATGTCGAGAAGTTTTGAGTGCAGGATGGTTTTGCCGGACCAGAGAGTGACGAAACAGATCGACATACCTTTTTTTATCATTTTTGCTTCTTTGGATGGTTTTGTTTTGGAACCATCCACAAATCAAGGGTACAAAAACCCACCAGCTCACATAATCCAATGTTTTGCGTTGGACCTTTGCACAAGGTTAAAAAGAGAGCCCCCCGATCGACGAATAGCCACCAACAGCAATACACGAGCACTGCATCTCTCCAACCGATCACTTTAAAACAATAACCTTATCGGTATGGCCACAAAAGAGGTGTAACAGCAATGAACATTTGAACAACAAAGAAGGGAACGACGATTGTCGCTCCCTTCTCATATAATATTTTCGTCACGCTTTATTTTAACGTTCCTGCTTCTGCTTGCTGAACCATCTCCTCACTTGCAGTAATAAATACCTCGACCCGACGATTCAATGCCCGCCCGGCTTCCGTATCGTTATCAGCGATCGGAGAGTCATATGCAAGCCCTTTAGTCGTAATCCGAGCATCATTCACCCCGTGGCCCACCAAGAAATTCGACACGGCACGCGCACGTTCCGCCGACAATTTTTCATTCACCTCGCGACTACCGGTATTATCGGTATGTCCATAAACCCAGATATCTGTCGACGGATTATTGACAACAGATTCTGCAAACTTCGTCAAAGCATCGCGTGAAGCGGCACTCAACTCACTTTTACCAGTCGGGAAAAGGATTCCATTATCAAAAGTAACCTTGATTGCTTTCAGGTTATTAGCATCAGTCACTTCTTCAACTTTGACATCTTCGATTTTTTCGAGTTCAGCCTTTTGTTTATCCATTTTACGCCCAATCAGCGCTCCAGCACCAGCACCGACACCGGCACCCACTGCAGCACCGATCGCAGCACCTTTTCCACCCCCGGCCAACGCACCGATTCCCGCGCCGAGAAGCGCACCTCCGCCACCACCATACAACGCGCCTTTCTGCGTTCTATTCATCGTTCCGCATCCGACCAGCATCAGACCGGTCGCACAACATACTGCCACAGTGGCCAATTTCAATCTTTTCATGGTACGATTTCTTTAAGATTATACACGCGTTGATTGTCTGAGCAGATGCCTCGGCCAAATCACCAATTCCGGATTCAGCCACCACACCATAAACTTACAGTCTACGGCAAAGGTCCCTGCTTCGACACCGACAAAATTTTATCGTACAATCGTCTCTTCGCGATCCGGTCCGACAGAGATAATCTTGACAGGCACTCCGGTTTCTTTCTCGATAAATTCGACGTATTGCTTGAATTCCACGGGGAAATCTTCGTATTTCCGAATCTCGTTGATATTCTGTTTCCATCCCTTGAATTCCTTATACACAGGCACGATCTCCTCATTGGTTTCATAAGGGAATTCGGTTGTTTCCGTACCGTTGACTTTGTATGCCACAGCCACTTTCAGCGTATCGAAATCATTCAGCACATCAGCTTTCATCATGATCAATTCCGAGACACCGTTCATCATTACCGAATATTTGAGCGCCACAATATCGAGCCAACCGCAGCGACGGGGACGTCCGGTTGTCGAACCATATTCCCGACCCACTTCGCGCATTTTTTCACCGTCGGCATCGAACAATTCTGTTGGGAAAGGTCCGCTACCCACACGTGTGCAATACGCCTTAAAAATACCATATACATTACCGATCCGGCTAGGAGCTACCCCCAGTCCCGTACATACACCGGCACACAAGGTATTCGAAGAAGTCACAAACGGATAGGTTCCAAAATCGATATCGAGCAACGAGCCCTGTGCCCCTTCAGCCAGGATTGCTTTTCCTTCGTCGATATAACGATTTACCACATGCTCGCCCTCGATGAAACGCAGCTGTTTAAGTACTTCGATACCTGCAAACCACTCTTTCTCATACGCTTCGACATCATACTGATAGTCGTACTGTCCGAGCATTTTAATATGTTTCTCCTTAAGGCGGTTATATCGTTCCTCGAATGCAGGAGAAATAATATCCCCTACTCGCAAACCATTACGTCCCGTTTTATCCATATAGGTAGGGCCAATACCTTTCAATGTCGAGCCGATCTTGGTTTTTCCTTTCGAAGCTTCTGAAGCGGCATCGAGAATCCGATGGGTTGGCAGAATCAGATGCGCCTTTTTGGCCACCATCAGTTTGCTTTTGACATCAACTCCGGTTGCTTCAAGTTTTGCGATTTCCTGAGCCAAGATAACAGGGTCGATCACCACCCCATTCCCGATGATATTGATCGAACCGTCACGGAATATTCCAGACGGGATCGTATGCAGCACAAAACTTTGACCGCCAAAATGGAGCGAGTGACCAGCGTTGGGACCGCCCTGAAAACGCGCGATCACTTGATAGTTCGGAGTGAGCACATCCACCACCTTACCTTTCCCCTCATCACCCCACTGCAAACCTAAAACTACATCTACTTTTTTCATCTGAGTTATCGAGATTTGATTGTTTTTCTGTCATTTTACATATCCGACGCGCACAACACCGGGACGGATCGTGCTGTTTCCCTTGTACGATCCGAACCACAAATACGAATCTGCTGTCAAAAATACACTATTTTTTCGACAATCGGTTCAATCTGCCCCCAAAATCTTTACCAATGCCTCAAGACCAACACCACAAGGCTATCTACACAGTAATTCACGTACTATTCGACCTTTTCCACGCGTTATTTACGCCGGGAGTCGTACGATTTCCCGCGTATAATGCTTATCTTAGCAGTTTCAAAAGACATTTTCATGCACAAACTACTCTGCCTGCTATTATTTGCTATCTGCCTATGGGGCAGCGATCTCCGTGCACAACTCAATAAAGAGTATTTCTACTATGTCGGGAGGAGCCAACTTATCGACAGCCGCTATCGCGAGGCGATCGAAACGCTCAACATGTTGCTCAGAGCCGATCCCAAAGGATACGAAGCCTATTTTATGCGAGGCATAGCCAAATACAATCTCGATGACCTGGTGGGTGCGGAAGCCGACTTTTCATCGGCCATCGCCTATAACCCGGTCTACACGCTGGCCTATCAATTCCGTGCGATTACCCGTTCACGCCTGGGTAATTATGACGATGCGTTGAACGATTTCCGCGAAGCGATCAATTTACGGCCCGACCGGCCCGGTGCCTATTACAGCCGTGGAGTCACCTACCTGCTAAGTAAACAATACGAAAAAGCGATCGAAGATTTCGACCAGTTCATCAAAAAAGAGAACCGCGTTGCCGAAGCATACCTCAACCGGGGCACATGCTATCTGTATTTGAAAGATACGACACGTGCATTCGAAGAGTACAATCAGGCGATACGCACCAATCGCAACAACCCGGACGGCTACAACCGTCGCGGTTCGATCTACATGATGCGCGGGCAGACCGATCTGGCCCTTGAAGATTTCAACCGAGCCGTAGCATGCGATACGACATACGTGCCGTCCTATTTTAACCGCGCACTGGCATGGTCAGCCCTCAACCGTCCGATGCAGACACTCGCCGATTTCGATCGCGTGATCGCACTCGACTCGACCAGTTCACTGGCCTATTTCAACCGGGCGATCGTCCGGTCGCAAATCGGAGACTACAATCGAGCCCTCGAAGACTATGACATGGTCGCACGATACAGCCCCAATAACGTATTGGTCTACTACAACCGGGCAGCCCTCCAGAGCCAATTAGGCAATCTTCCGGCCGCCATTGCCGACTATTCACGCGCCATTGACCTGTATCCCGATTTTGCCAATGCCTATTTGGGGCGTTCACGACTGCGCTACCTGATGCAAGACATTGAGGGAGCACGCGCCGACCAAGCGACAGCAACAACTAAAATTGCAGAATATCAATCGCGACTGCGAGATAGCACCTTTTCTTATTCGATCTATGCCGACACGAGCCGTCAGTTCAATCAACTGCTCGCCTTCGACACCGAAGCAGGCAGTCGGTTCGAGCGTATTGCCAACGTAGAAAACGAGATTGGTTTACTTCCTTTGTTTAAATTTACGCTCACACAAGAAGGTACCATCCAAGCGATCGATCCGGAAACCCGCCACGACATGGAACGGGTATATCAATTCATTGACGATGTGGGCAATAAACATCTCGTCCTTGCCAATACCCCGTCGGACATGCCGGCAGATTCATTGGTTGCGCTCGATCGTCAACTGGCCGTCACCCTCGATACACGCATAGCTACCTGGGAAGATCTGTTTGAACGCGGGGTAACCCAATCGCTCATTCGTCAATACACCGGAGCAATCGCCAACTATACAGCAGCCATCAATGCCAATCCATCGAATGCATTTTTGTACATCAATCGCAGTGCGACGCAATGTGAGATGATCGATTTCATTTCCTCGATTGACAATGGCTACCACCGTATATCGGTTGAAACCGACCCGGCCAACCAACTCAACAACACATCGACCCGCACATACGACTACGAAGAAGCGATCAGCGACCTTAACAAGGCTGCGAAATTATATCCAGGCTTCCCGTACATTTACTACAATCGGGCCAATTTGTATTGTCTGTCGGGCAATCTGCCGGCCGCCCTTGACGACTACACGCGGGCTATCGAACTCGATCCTGAATTTGCGGAAGCCTATTTCAATCGGGGCTTGATGCAAATCTTCCTCAAGGACACGCGTAAAGGATGCCTCGACATCAGCAAAGCGGGAGAACTGGGTATTCGCGAAGCCTACACAGTACTCAAGCGCTATGGGCAATACGATCAGTAGCGGTTGACAAATACTGCCGCGACACACAACCACATCGCACTGAATGACATAAAAAAAAACATAAGGACTATTAACTTAAACCAGATGACAGAAGCACTCCAACGCAAATTAAGCGATTCGCCAGCAGCCCGATGGACCGTACTGGCCTTAGTCTCGTTCACCATGCTTACGGGTTACGTGATCACCGATGTCATGGCCCCGCTCAAGACGATGTTCGAACAACAACTCGGATGGGACAGCAATGATTACGGAATCTTCACCAGTGGTTACGGGTTGTTCAATATATTTCTGCTGATGTTGATTTTCGGCGGCATGATTCTCGACAAAAAAGGAGCCCGCTTCACTGGAATTCTTTCAGTCGGCATCATGATCATCGGCACCTTACTCAAATATTGGGCAATCTCGGCCGATTTCGGCAATGCCGTTTCCACCCTCAATTTGTTCGGATGGCATGTATTTTCAATGAAAACTCAGGTGCTGTACGCTACCTTGGGTTTTGCGATTTTCGGTGTGGGTGTCGAGATGATCGGTATCACGGCCAACAAAGTCGTGGTCAAATGGTTCACAGGACGTTCGCTGGCTTTGGCCCTGGGGTTGAACGTAGCCGCCGGCCGTATCGGTACGGCAATTGCCATGTCGGGCGCCTACCCGTACGCTAAATTAATGGGAGGCGATCCGGCATCACCCTTGTTATTGTGTCTCTGCCTGCTGGTGATCGGGCTACTTGCCTTCCTGGTATTCAATGTCATGGACAGAAATCTCGACCGCCAAATCCAGACAGAGGAGCATGCCGACCAGGCAGCCGGGCACCCCCATGAACCTAAAGAAGAATTCAAAGCATCTGACATTTTTGTCATTGCACGTATCCGAGCTTTCTGGTACATTACGATATTATGTGTATTGTTCTACTCTGCCGTATTTCCCTTCCTAAAATACGCTTCCGAACTGATGATCCAGAAATTTCACGTTTCGACCAATTATGCAGGTCTGATTCCCTCGTTGCTACCCTTCGGGAATATCTTACTCACCCCGTTATTCGGAAGCATATATGACCGCAAAGGTCGTGGAGCCACGATCATGATTATCGGAGCAGCTTTGCTCGTATTCGTCCATTTACTTTTCTCGATTCCGATGCTCACCGCCAGCTGGGTAGCCATCGTATTGATCCTCCTGTTGGGTGCAGCTTTTTCACTCGTTCCATCCGCAATGTGGCCATCAGTACCGAAAATCATCCCGTACAACATGCTTGGCACGGCCTATTCAATGATTTTCTGGATTCAGAATTGGGGTTTGTCTGGTGTGCCCCTGTTGATCGGCTGGGTACTCGACCGCTACTGCATCACGGGGCAAATCATGATCGACGGCATTCCGAGTACACAATTCGACTACACATTACCGATGATTATTTTCACGCTCTTCGGAGTGTTTTCGATTCTGTTCGCACTTCTGCTCAAACGCGAAGACAAGAAAAAAGGATACGGTCTCGAACGCCCGAACATCGTACGGAACGAAGCCCAATAGCATTATACAGCTCCTTGTGAATTACAATTTCGCGATCAGGATTCAATATTAGCTACAGGACACGGGCAAACCTTTAGTTATTGACCTAACCAGGAAGACAAACCAATTGATCGCTCTTATTCCGAGCCCCACAAACAAGATTCGGATCAAGATCTGCTACAAAAAAAGAGAGGCGTCCGTCAGTATTGACGAACGCCTCTCTTTCATATCGCGACTTTACCTATTTTCGTCTCTTATTCATAATAGACCTTTAAAGTGAGATATTCCTCATCAAAAATCTCACCATCCTCAGATTCGGCACAATAAACTTCTGTCACATATCCATCCTCGTCCAATACATAGCGGTACTTATCGGTTCCCCACTCTTTATCCCACACATCCTCCAAAACCGTTATTTGGCTCACCAAGCACCCACTTTGCTTTCCGGACAAATTCAAGATATCGGGCAGATCTGCATCCATCAGAATTGCATTCAAGTTCAATGAAGTAACTTTATTCACCAAATCACTGTACTGATAACCGAACGCAGACGATATCTTATTGTCTTCATCGTACTCATCCTCCCGCGTCATCAAGCCGTCTGTCCAGCTATATTTTGTCACATAAGGGATTGTGGTACACGTAAAATCCCCCTCAGGGCTCGGCATACAAGACTCCTCCCACGCAGTATATGAGATTTTATACCCGTCGCTGTTGTACTCCCAAGTTTCGGCTTCATCTTGTTGACCATCAATCACACACGACACGATACGGGCATTTTCCAATTTGTAAATGAGTTGAGCATAGTAGGGTTCCCCTTCGACATTGTCTTCATGATCTTTTAAGTCACAAACAATTTGATTCGCCTCATAGGTCAAATCCGTTTCTGAAGACAAAGTCTCACCATATGAATACGATTCAAAATGAATCACTCTCCCTTTATCATCGTACTCAAATAAAACCTTTTCTTTATCGCCATCCGGATCGATCATTTCCAGTTTAGAGATCCGACGAGCATTCTCAGGATCAATCACCTCACCTACACCTTTTTGTTCTACGGTAATAGTGATCTGCGACCCGTCACATATGATCTTGATCACGGCTTTGCGTGCTGTAGACGTATTGTTAGGTAACATCTTAATTGCGATTTCGTAATCACCAGCAGCGTCACCATGATCCGGTGAAATCGACACCCAAGCCTCTGTTTCACCTTTGGTCGAGACATCTTCGATTGCTGAGGTCCACGGTCCTGTTGTCGTAAAATTGACCTTACTACTACCTTCCGTTTCGCCAGCCGTTACGACCTGGTCCAATTCGGTCTGATCTGGCACATCAATCTTCTTATCACCACCGGAATCATTATTATCAGAACATCCGATCAGCCAAACGGCACACAAAGAAGCGAAAACTAAACCTAATCTTTTAATCATTTCAAATAAATTCTAAAAAGTTATACATTGACATTTCAACATGAAGTTTCACCTTCGCCGCTAACACAAATATATATTACCACTTACATATGCGCAACCCCAATCATTAATAAAATTGGTACTTTTCTAACATTTGCGCGATATTCTCTCCTTTTTATGTTTTTTTCATATCAGGCTCACCACAAACAAATGTGGGGGACAATCACATTGCCTCCCACATTGTAAAATTGGGTAGATCACAAACCTTATATATCGTCCGAATTGAATTTATACCCCATTCGTTTACCGGTTTGCATTTTAGAATTTTCAATTTTGGTATTCATTTGGTCCACCGTCACGACCTTCACCACATCATAAGGCGGAACCAACAGATCGAAATCAAGGGCATATTCCACCGCCGTTTCGACAATATTGAGAATAGCCGTCTTATCGATTGCGCCCGTACCGAAGTTATTATGTTTCAGGCTTATCTGACGTTTTCCCTCAACGAAATACTGCATTTCGCGATTGACGAATATCCGACCAATCAGATAACCTTCATCGGCATTACGGTTGTATTTGAAAGAATCAGACAAGAAATTATAGATATTGATAATCCCGCAATACGAATTGGCTTTATCATTTTGGACATACGAATTCTGCCAGATCATATGCTCGCGGTTGAACTCGAACACATTCGTATGCATACTGAAGATCAAAATATCGCTTGCCACCTGCAACTGTGCCTCGAACTTACCCCTATCGCGGTATTCAATACGCACTCTTTTATCGATTTGATCTTCGAGGGCATCATTCAGCTCCGAAGACATTTCGTGCAAAATCTCTTTCAATTCGTTAAACACCGCAAACGTGTTGTCAAACACGAGCTGCTGCAGGTTCGATTTCTTACCTAACGTCTCGAGAATCGAAGGCTTCAAAGGAAAAGAAGAATCGCTCTCCATATCCATAATCAGTCTTTATGATATTATAATTTTAAGAAGTTTAAACTTACGTTTTCGACATTACCAAGCTACAATAATCAGCATGTTGCTTCCGCTCCAAGACTTCGCCTTTAGTCTCAAGGACCCTGCCCTCCTTTTTCCGCCATTGGCCAACAATCTCACGGGCAATCTGCGATGCGCATGGACATCCGTTCCCGGTCAATGGAGTTGCAGCATACCACAAGATATACTGAATATTACATCAGACGAATCTGCTGCCCTTCAGTAATCCGGGAATCCAACGAGCGGTGATTGATCTTCAACAAGCTCTTGAGTCGAATACCATACTGCTGTGCAATCGAATGCATCGTATCGCCAGGACGAGCCACATGAATCATTTTGCCGTTCGTCGCACGCCGAGCCTTAGCCTTGATATATACCATCTCACCGGGAGCCACGGCAGCAGCAGGATATACATCGTTATACTTTCTCAGTTTCTTGGCACTCATGCCGAACTCGGCCGCAATCGTCTCGTACGTATCTCCCGGGACAGCCATCACGAACTGACTCTGATTATTATGATAAATCGGGCGACCGTTTTTCGAGGTCATCGACGAGATGCGATAATTATCCACATCGATCTTATCTCGGCTTTCCTCCACTTCAACCGGTTTCACCGTCTCCTCAGGCGTATTTTCAGCCAAAGTCGGCAGCGGTTGCCCCTCATCGAGCAGATAGAGTTGATTGTCTTCGATAATCTTGATCAAAGCCTCTGCATAGCGGGGATTCGTCGCATATCCGGCTTTCATCAGCCCGTATGCCCATCCTTTATAATCTTTCGGATCGAGTTTAAACAAGTCCTGGTAACGGGGTGAATTATCGAGAAATTCCGAATGATCGCGCCATGAATCCTCAGCAGAAGCATATTTCCGGAAACACTCATCCGGCGCATCATCTGTATGAGTAATTGTTTCCCCGGTCCAGTTCGATTTGCATTTGATTCCGAAATGGTTGTTTGCCTCACGCGCCAACCGGCTGTTACCATTATCCGATTCATGCAGGGCCTGAGCCATCTTGATACTTGCGGGGATACCGTATATCTCCATATGTTCGATGGCCAACTGCTTGAATTGTTCGATATATTGCTGCCGTGTCATTCTGGGGCCATCCACACTATACTGGGCCGATGCCGCACCTGCCGCCACACAAGCAAACAATGCGACCAGGGTCATTTTTATCCGATTCATATCGCTTTTATTCTTTGGAATGTTGAGGACAAAAATAGCATTTAATTGCAATTTGCACAAAAATCCGTTAGCTTTGTAGAGAATAAATCCTGGGAGAGAAGATTGTTTCTTGACTTTTCACCTACATTCTCGCGCAGACAGATCCGAAGTTCTAAGGGTTCATTTGAACCAAGGGAAGGGAAATGATCTTCTTCTAATTTAGGGCAGGAACTATCCGCGGCGGGTACAAACCGGTTACCACCGTTCCTTATGATGGCTTGGAATCTAGGGAGACGTATCCGGTCTGGTGTAACAGGGATTTAGAATATATGTTTTAACATCGGCCGGGAGTGACCGTTGCCGGATAAATATTGATTTCGCTATGTTTACAGCCACATGCCACGAGATTTTCACCCGTTCGATCGCCGATTATCACCGGTACGACAATGTGGACCAACCCATCGCCAATCCCTACACACCAGGTAGTGTAGAACACCTGTTATATCATAAGAATTGGATCGACACGGTGCAATGGCATCTCGAAGATATCATCCGAGACCCACAGATTGACCCCGTAGAAGCCTTGAAGATTAAACGGAGGATCGATGCTTCGAACCAGGAGCGTACCGACATGGTCGAATATATCGACAGCTATTTTCTTGACTACTACAAAGATGTAACGCCGGCACCCGATGCCAAGATCAACACCGAGACACCGGCATGGGCAATCGACCGCCTATCTATCCTGGCACTCAAGATTTACCATATGGAACAGGAGGTCGGACGTTCCGATGCATCGGCAGAACACATTGCAGCCTGCCGTCGCAAATTGGATGTCTTGTTGACCCAGCGCGAAGATCTTACGACAGCCATCGAAGAGCTTCTGGCCGATATTGCCTCCGGTCGCAAATACATGAAAACATACAAGCAAATGAAGATGTACAACGACCCGTCGCTCAATCCGGTCTTGTACGGGAGCAAATAACACCGAGGATTTATGGCAAAGACAACCCTCGCCAACCGGCACATTCTGGTGATTCGGTTATCCGCCATGGGTGACGTAGCGATGACCGTACCCGTCTTGGCAGCGCTTCGAAAAGCAGAGCCGACAGTACGAATCACGGTGTTGACCCGTTCCTTTTTCCGTCCCTTCTTCCGTTCGATTCCGGACATTGAGTTTTTCACGCCAGACTTTGACAAACGGCACAAAGGGGTTATCGGGCTGATACGTCTTTTCAATGATCTGCGTCGTTTACAGATCGATTGCGTAGCCGATCTGCACGATGTGTTACGCAGTAAGGTACTCCGAACCTTGTTCGCCTTGATGGGGTGCGAAACGGCTCATATCGATAAAGGGCGTACCGAGAAAAAAACGATGACGCGCAAATTCCGCAAACAGCTCGTTCCGCTCAAAACGACCGTCGAGCGTTATCGGGATGTTTTTCTGGAATTGGGCTATCGGTTCGAATTGCCGGCTAGCATGCCGAGAGTAGCACATCCCATACCGGAACAAATTTTGACACTTGCAGGTCCGAAAACCGGTATCTGGGTCGGAGTGGCGCCTTTTGCCAAACACAAGGGGAAGATCTACCCTGCGATCAAAACCGGCGAACTGATCGGGTTGCTTTCGTCGCGCTACGAACGCGTATGCGTATTCGGAGGAGGAAAATACGAACAACAATTCGGCGAATACATGCAAGAGTGCTATCCCAATATCGTTTCAGTTATAGGACATGTCACACTGGACGAAGAACTGGATCTGATGTCCAATATTGACTGCATGGTCGGTATGGATTCCGCCACGATGCATCTATGCTCCTTGGTAGGGACCCCTGTCGTTTCAATCTGGGGGGCCACTCACCCATACGCAGGTTTTTACGGATTCGGACAAAGTCCCGCCCATGCCGTCCAACTCGATCTACCCTGTCGTCCCTGCTCGGTCTTCGGCAACAAACTGTGTCTTACCCACGATTACCGCTGCCTCGAAGGCATTGCACCGGAAACAATTGCCGAACGTGTTGCCCAGGTGATTGCCGCCCAGCAAAAACCATAAACAAGCATTCACAGACAGGCAGAACGCATCCGCCTCACACTCAGCAGAACCGACATTAAGTTTCCATACTCATTTCTGGATCCCTTTTGATTTTCAAAGATAGTTAAACATACGTTATGCCGTCATTCTGCAAAAGAACAATACAACTGGCACTGTGGCTTATCGGCCTGCTGGGGACTGCAGCGTTATTACTTTTGGCATTTGCCATGCTGACAGAATATCGACCTGCCCCCTATGAAACAATCTACCCTGATCCAGGAGCCTCATGTGACACTCTCTCCAACTCCACCCACCAATCACTTTTCCCCACCCATACACACACAACTGCCATATCCGCAGACTCAACAGCGCACGAATCCACCTTTTCAACATTCCTGTCTCCCGACTCATCCACAACCAGCCCTGTCAATCCTGACACACTCACCCTCCTTACCTGGAATATCGGATATGCAGGACTTGGGGCCGAAATGGATTTTTTTTACGACGGCGGCACCCGTATGCGAACATCGTATGCCCATACAAAAGATAATTTACACGGAATCATCCACACAATCGACAGTCTCGATGCCGATATCATCCTATTGCAGGAGGTCGACACGACCTCACGCCGCACCTATCGCATCAATGAACTCGACACACTCCGCCACCATTTTCCCGAATACTATATATATTTTGCGGCCAACTATCACGTCCGGTACGTTCCTCTTCCACTCACCAACCCAACGGGACGAGTTACGGCAGGCCTCGTCATCATGAGTCGTCTCAAGCCTGAGAAGGTCTTACGTGTCGGCTACGAAGCCCAACTCGGATGGCCAATCCGCCTCTTCGAACTCAAACGTTGTTTCATGGCAGCGAGCTACCAACTCCCCAACGGGCGACCACTCGTTGTAGTCAATACCCACAACAGCGCCTACGGCAAAGGGGATATCCGCACGGCACAAACCAAGGAACTGGCACGCTATCTCCAGGGCTGCCAATCGGCAGGCTACTCCTCAGTTACTGGAGGCGACTGGAACCAATATCCTCCGGGATATACACCGACGACAGCTGAACTGTCCGATCCCGATTTTCAGCCTATGCCAGTTGCTGACACGCTGTTCGATCGGAGTTGGCAATGGGCCTCCGACCTCACCACCCCGTCTCTTCGTTACCTCAACCAGCCCTACGATTCCACAGTCTCGACTCAAACGATCACCGATTTTTTCCTTCTGTCGCCGGGCATCGAACTACTATCAGTACATACTGAGCCTTTGTCATTTGCCAACAGCGACCACAATCCCGTCGCGATACGTATCGTCGTACACTAAATTTTTGTTACAAAATTCACAGTATAGTTGATACAACCAAATAAAAGCCTTATCTTTGACATCTCAAAAAACAACTACCGCACTATGAAAAACACTCCAGACAATCTTAAATACTCGAAGGATCACGAATGGATCCGTGTCGAGGGTTACCACGCAGTGGTCGGCATTACCGATTTCGCACAAAGCGAATTGGGTGACATCGTCTTCATTGACGTAACCTCCGTGGGTGAGACCCTTGCAGCCGGAGACGTATTCGGGACCATCGAAGCAGTGAAAACCGTTTCGGATGCTTTCATGCCTGTCGGCGGCGAAGTTCTCGAGTTCAACGAAAGCTTGAACGATGATCCAGCTCAAGTCAACAAAGATCCCTATGGTGATGGTTGGATGATCAAGATCAAGATGAGTGATCCGGCTGAGCTCGACGCATTACTCAGTGCGGCTGATTATGCCAAGTTAACGGAATAATATAAAATTAGGAAATGATGGGAAACAAAGTAACCGTAGTAGGTGCAGGTAACGTAGGAGCAACCTGCGCCAACGTCATTGCTACGCGCGAGTTGGCCAGCGAATTGGTTCTTATCGACATCAAGGAAGGTTTTGCCGAAGGCAAGATCA
>CASDSC010000038.1 GCA_949283215.1 uncultured Alistipes sp.
CACCTTCGTAACATACTCCGCCACGGCCATCAACTGCGGCATGGCTCCAAACGGATTCCCCAGATAGTCCATGTCCAGACCGGCCACGATCACACGGATCCCACTGTCGGCCAACTGCCGGCACACATCCACGATACTCGAATCGAAAAACTGGGCCTCGTCAATCCCCACTACATCCACATCACCCGTCAACAGCAGAATATTGCCCGGCGAATCGACCGGCGTAGAGCGAATGGCATTGGCATCGTGCGACACCACCTCCTCCTCGGAGTAACGGGTATCGATCTGAGGCTTAAAGATTTCTACTCGCAGATTGGCGAATTTTGCGCGTTTCAGACGACGGATCAGCTCCTCGGTTTTACCCGAGAACATGGAGCCGCAGATGACCTCGATCCATCCGGCGCGGCTGGCATTTTCAAGAAACATGGGTTATCGTGTGATTTTGGTCACAACAAAGGTACGACTTCCCCTCGAAACGGGCAATAGCATTTGACGGATTGTGGATAACTCGATCGAGGTTGGTATAGGTATAAAAAACAAGGAAACATGAGGGGCTAGAACGCCGCGCCTCACATTTCCTCTACTAACCTAAAACTACTAACCTAAAATGAACCTTAAAACTTCACTGCAAAGATAAGGGCGTTTCGGGATATATGCAAATTTTTTATTAATTTTTTTAATATATTTAACAATTCCTTAACATCGCTAATGGGTAAACACAAAGGGGAACCATTCCGCAAATCCACATTTTCAAGGCCAATACCCCCTAAAAATCAGGACACACAAGACAAAAACAACCCGTTTTGAAAGAAAACCTCTTCTCGGCAAAAGAAACTCACTTTCAAAAACCATTTTCTACAACAGACTTATTTAATTTTTTTCAAAACAGAATTTGTCCTGCTCCGATTATACTGGATACTTGTTTGTCCACAAAAAAACCACCTTCGCAACAGTTTGCGAAGGTGGTTTTCTCTCTTCCAATCCACCGGTTTACAGACTGTCTCCGAAATCTTTACGGAATTTGAGCATCAATTTTTCAGGCCAGTCCGACGTGGGCTCGAGACCGCCCATAAAGAACCGCAACACGGGAGGTTCGTACGTAAAACGCAGACCGCCGATCATCTCCCGATTGTCGTAAAGCCACTGCAGCCTGTCGATTACATACCGAATCTGCGACAAAGTGAACACACGACGCGGGACAGCCAAACGCAACAACTCGACGTCGGCCAAGATCTCGACACCATTCTCGTCGCGTACGCTCGAAATCGTACCGCGTTCCATGCCCCGGATGCCCGAAATCAGGTAAAATGCCGCAGCCAGAGCACCGGCCGGATACTCCGTCTGCGGAATGTGCTGACAGAAGGTCATCGCATCGACATGAGCTCCCAGTACGCCGGGAGGGGTCACCATCGGGATCCCCCGTCTGTCGAGCTCCTCGACCAGATATTTAATAAACGAGGGGCTTTGACTGATCATCGTCTCATCCAGCGTCTCGTACATCCCGACAGCCATCGCTTCGATCTCCCGCACTGAAATCCCTCCATAAGTAAGGAAGCCTTCGTAAAGCGGGATCAAGGCCTCCATCTTCCCGTAGAGTTCCTTGCGGTTGGTACAAATACCGCCACCGCGCGAGGAGGTCAGCTTCCGGGCCGAAAAATAAACCAGATCGGCCAGCCCGGTCATCATCTTGATGATCTCGCCCATCGAGTTCTCTTTCCACTCCTTCTCACGCTGCTTGACCAGATAGGCATTCTCGCCCAGCAGACTGGCGTCGAGCACCAGCATGATCCCATACTTATCGGCCACACGCCGCACGTCCATCATGTTGCTGATCGAGAAGGGCTGCCCTCCGATCAAGTTGGTCGAGGCCTCCATCCGAATAAAGGGGATTCGGTCGACCCCATTCTCCTCGATACATTTCACTAACTTATCGATATCGATATTGCCCTTGAACGGATTGTCCGACTTGAGCTGCAAAGCTTCGTCGTAGAGCAACTCCGCCACCTTGGCTCCATTCTCGAGAATATGTGCAAGCGCCGTCGTGAAATGGTAGTTCATCGGGATCACATCGCCCTTTTTGACGAAAGCGCGACAGATCACATTCTCCGCAGCACGCCCCTGATGGACCGGCAACAGGTATTTCTTTCCGAGGACCTCCTCCACAGCCTTTTGCAGACGGCTGAAGCTCTGCGAGCCGGCATAGGCATCATCCGCTTGGAACATGGCTGCTATCTGGTTGTCGCTCATGGCATTGGTCCCACTATCGGTCAGCATGTCGAGGAATACGTCGCGCGTACTGAGCCGGAAGGTATTGAATCCTGCCTCTTTGATCGCTTCGAGACGGCGTTCAACCGGTACGAGGTGCAATTTCTGCACGACACGCACTTTATGCAATTCGAGTGGAATGGTTTCGCCGCTGTAAAACTTTACGGTGTTCATCGGTACTAGTAATTTTAGGTTGTAGAAATCGGATTATCGTAGCTGGCAAACAAAGTTATGATTTTTTCTTAAATAGCCTAAAATATTTTACCTTTTGTTATATTTTACACATAATTGCTCC
>CASDSC010000039.1 GCA_949283215.1 uncultured Alistipes sp.
CGTCCATCTACACGAGATCGGACAGCAAATCAAAGGATGGATCGAAGAAGAGGGCTGTTTCGCCGCTGAATTCAACACGATCGCCATTGACGACGGTATCGCAATGGGCCACGACGGGATGCTCTATTCGCTCCCCTCGCGTGACCTGATCGCAGACAGCGTGGAATATATGTGCAATGCTCACAAGGTCGACGGAATGATCTGTATATCGAACTGTGACAAAATCACTCCGGGGATGCTGATGGCTGCCATGCGGCTCAATATTCCGACCGTTTTCGTATCGGGGGGCCCAATGGAAGCGGGTCGCGTGGACGGTACAGACTACGACCTGATCGATGTCATGGTCAAAGGTTCGGACAAAACCGTCTCGGACGAACAACTGGCTGCCGTCGAACGCGGCGCTTGCCCAACATGCGGTTCTTGTTCCGGAATGTTCACCGCCAACTCGATGAACTGTCTCAACGAAGCCATCGGTCTCGGATTGCCCGGCAACGGAACGATACTCGCCACTCACGCGGCTCGTACAGACTTGTTCCGCAAAGCAGCCAAACTGATTGTCAAGAATGTCAGAGAATATTACTTCAATGACAACGACAGCGTATTGCCCCGCTCGATCGCCACGCGGGCGGCCTTCCTCAACGCCATGTCGCTCGATATAGCCATGGGAGGCTCGACCAACACCGTGCTCCACCTGTTGGCCATCGCCCAGGAAGCTGAAGTCGACTTCACAATGAAAGATATCGACGCTCTCTCGCGTCGTATCCCCGTATTGTGTAAGGTCGCCCCGAACTCGCATTTCCATATCCAAGACGTAGCTCGCGCAGGGGGTATCCTATCGATCATGGGTGAACTCAACCGGGCCGGGTTGATCGACACGACGACTCGTCGCGTGGATTATCCGACACTGGCCGATGCCATTGCCGAAAATGATCTCCGGAGTCCGCAAGTCAGTGACGAAGCAAAAGCCCGTGCACTCAATGCGCCGGGTGGTAAATTCAACATCACACTCGGTTCGCAAAACGCCAAATACGAAGCCGCAGACCTTGACCGTACAGCGGGGTGTATTCGCGACATCGACCATCCATACATGAAAGACGGCGGATTGGCTGTATTATTCGGCAATATCGCCCGCAACGGCTGCATCGTCAAAACAGCTGGTGTCGACGCATCGATTCTGCATTTCGAAGGAACAGCACGCGTATACGAGTCGCAAGAACAAGCATCGGCCGGCATCCTCGGCGGCGAAGTGCAAGCAGGGGACGTCATCGTGATCCGGTATGAAGGACCTAAAGGTGGCCCCGGTATGCAGGAAATGCTCTACCCCACCTCGTTCCTCAAATCGGTAAAACTCGACAAGCTGTGCGCCCTGATCACCGACGGCCGTTTCTCGGGAGGTACTTCAGGTCTGTCGATCGGGCACGTTTCGCCTGAAGCCGCATCGAAAGGTGAAATCGCCCTGTTGCGTAACGGAGACAAAATCATTATTGACATCCCGTCTAGAACCATTAATGTGAACCTAACCGACGAAGAACTCGAGGCTCGTCGCGCCGAAATCACGGAATATCGTCCCGTGGCACGCGACCGAGTCGTCAGTCGCGCCCTGAGAGCCTATGCGAGCATGGTCGCTTCGGCCGATAAGGGCGGTATCCGCATCGTCGAATAAATCAGTTCTCATTAACAGTTCAGACACGAAATATATTATGGCAAACAAACAAAGAGTTAAAGGAGCGGAGGCCTTGCTGATGTCCCTCATCGCAGAAGGCACCGACATCATATTCGGATATCCCGGAGGACAGGTGATTCCTATTTACGATCATCTGTACGACTACAAAGACAAAATCAACCATATCCTCACCCGTCACGAACAAGGTGCTGTCCATGCAGCGCAAGGGTACGCCCGTGTGACGGGACGTGTGGGTGTCTGCATGGCTACTTCGGGGCCCGGAGCCACCAATCTCGTGACCGGTATTGCCGACGCAATGCTCGATTCCACTCCCCTCGTATGTATCACAGGACAGGTTCCTCAAACCCTCTTAGGATCCGATGCATTTCAGGAGGCTGATATCATCAGCATGACTATGCCGATCACCAAATGGAATTTCCAAATCACGTCGGCATCCGAAATCGCAGGTGCTGTGGCCAAAGCATTCTATATCGCCCGGAGTGGACGTCCCGGTCCTGTTCTGATCGATATCACGAAAAATGCCCAGGTCGAAGAGGTTGACTTCGCATACAGGCCTTGTATCTATCTGCGCAGTTTCCAACCCAAACCTGAATTGGACAGATTGATGGCCGAAAAAGCCGTCGATATGATTAATCGGGCCGAAAAACCGATTATCCTCGCAGGTCAAGGTATCAAACTAGCCGGCGCGGAAAAGGCCCTGATCGAATTCGCCGAAGCAGGCAATATCCCGGTCGCTCAAACACTGATGGGTATTTCTGCCGTAGCCAATAATCACCCTCTCTGCGTGGGAAACCTCGGTATGCACGGAAACGTAGCAGCCAACGAAATGACACAACACAGCGACCTGATCATCGCCGTGGGTATGCGATTCAGCGATCGCGTTACAGGGGACCTCAAAACTTACGCCCCCCACGCACAGATTATCCATGTCGACATCGACCAGGCCGAATTGAACAAAAATGTCAAAGCAACACTTCCGATCCACGCCGATGCAAAGGATACACTCGAGGCTTTCAAAGTGGGCCTGAAATATAAAGACCGCACAGACTGGTTCGTTTTCGCCAAAGAAAAAGCTGCCCTCGAGGACGAAATGGTCATCTCGTGCAGCATCGACAAAGAAGGAAAGCAAATCACCATGGCCGATGTCGTACAACGACTCGCCAAAGCGGAAAAAGGCGATGCAGTGATTGTTACCGACGTAGGACAAAACCAAATGTTCGGTGCCCGATATTCAAAATTCAACCGTTCGCGCAGTTTCATCACCTCTGGGGGACTCGGCACAATGGGTTTCGGTTTGCCGGCTGCAATGGGCGCCAAATTGGGTGTACCCGATCGGGAAGTTGTTTGTCTCATGGGTGACGGAGGTTTTCAAATGACCATGCAGGAACTCGGTACGATCATGCAGAACCGAATAGGTCTCAAAATGATCGTCCTCAACAACCACTACCTCGGCATGGTACGCCAATGGCAACAGCTTTTCTACGACCGCAGGTACTCGTTCACCGATATCGAAAATCCTGATTTCGCAATGATCGCTAGTGCATACGGTATTCCGGCAAGACGGGTATCGTCTCCGGATGAACTCGACGCTGCGATCCAGGATCTGGTACAAGCCCCGGGCTCGTTCTTCCTCGAAGTGATCGTTAAACGCGAAGAAAACGTATTCCCGATGGTGCCCGCAGGTGCATCGCTGTCGAAGTTAATCTTTAATGAGTAGAGCCGTTATGAATAAAGAATATATTGTTATCGCTTTCACGGAGAACCAAATCGGAGTCCTCAATCGGATCACCGCTTGCTATCTCCGCCGTAAGATCAACATCGAAAGCCTCAAGGTGTCCGAATCGTCGATCAAAGGAATCAGTATGTTCGTAATCTCGGCATACACCACTGAAGAGGTCATCTCGAAACTCGTCAAACAGGTACGCAACATTATTGACGTGATCGAGGTTAAATACTACAGCGAAGACGAGCTGATCACGCAAGAAATCGCGCTCTACAAAATTTCTTCGAAACTGTTCCGGGAAAACGGCCGCGTAGAAGCGATCACTCGCCACTGGAATACCCGTATCATTGAGTTAAATCCGCAATACGTCGTCCTCGAAAAAACTGGTACGCGCGACGAAATCGAAGAATTGCGAGACGAACTCGAACAAGGGGGGCTGCTCGAAGAATTTACTCGCTCGGGATCGGTCGTCATCCACCGCGAATCCATTGAGGACATCCTGCAAAATAAAATTGACTCGAACATATAATTCACATAAAACAATCAAAAGATCATGGCAAAAATGAATTTTGGCGGCGTCGTAGAGAACGTCGTAACACGTGAAGAATTTCCGCTGAGCAAGGCTCAGGAAATACTCAAAGACGAAGTCATCGCAGTGATCGGCTACGGCGTGCAAGGCCCAGGCCAATCACTCAACCTCAGAGATAACGGGTTCAACGTAATCGTCGGACAACGCAAAAACTCGAAAACTTGGGACAAAGCCGTTGCTGACGGTTGGGTTCCGGGGAAAACTTTGTTCGAAATCGAAGAGGCTTGCGAAAAAGCAACTATTATCCAATATTTGCTGTCTGATGCCGCTCAGATCAAAGTATGGCCTCAGGTAAAAAAACACCTGACTGCCGGTAAAGCGCTCTATTTCTCACATGGCTTCGGTATCACATACAAAGAACGTACAGGAATTATCCCTCCTGCCGATGTAGACGTGATCATGATTGCTCCGAAAGGTTCGGGTACTTCATTGCGCCGCCTCTTCCTCGAAGGACGTGGTTTGAACTCGAGCTTCGCCGTATTCCAGGATGCAACAGGCCGTGCTCTCGACCGCGTATTGGCTCTCGGTATCGGCGTCGGTTCGGGATACCTGTTCGAAACCGATTTCAAACGCGAAGTATATTCTGACCTCACAGGTGAACGTGGTACATTGATGGGTGCCATCCAGGGTATCTTTGCCGCTCAATACCAAGTTCTCCGCGAAAACGGACATACCCCGTCGGAAGCTTTCAACGAAACAATCGAAGAGCTCACACAGAGTCTGATGCCGCTCGTGGCTGAAAACGGTATGGATTGGATGTACGCAAACTGCTCGACTACCGCTCAACGCGGTGCACTCGACTGGTGGAAACCGTTCCGCGACGCTACCCTGCCCGTCTTCAGAAAACTGTATGCCGAAGTGGCTGCAGGTAACGAGGCACAACGCTCGATCGATACCAACAGCAAACCCGACTACCGTGAAAAACTCGATGCTGAACTCAAAGAGATGCGTGAGAGCGAAATGTGGCAAGCTGGTGTAACGGTACGTAGCTTGCGTCCCGAACGTAATAAATAAGCCCTCTGAAAATTGAATATCCAGCCGGGGCATAACTGCCCCGGCTTTATACATATTATAGCGACTATGAAAAAAATCCGTGCAGGAATCGTCGGCGGTGCCGGCTATACAGGCGGTGAAGCAATCCGCCTGCTGATCAACCATCCCGAAACGGAACTCGTCTTCGTACACAGCAACAGCAATGCAGGAAACTACCTATACGACGTACACGCCGACCTGCTGGGTGATACCGACATGAAGTTCACCGACCAGTTACGGAGTGATATTGACGTTCTGTTCCTCTGCGTGGGCCATGGCGATGCCCGTAAATTCCTCGAGGCAAATCCGATCCCAGAACAGATCCGCATCATCGACCTCAGTCAGGATTTCAGACTCGCCGCAACCTCATCGATCGGAAACCGACAATTCGTATACGGTCTTCCGGAAATGAACCGTGCTGCGATCGGAAGCGCTCAAAATATCGCCAATCCGGGTTGTTTCGCCACCTGTCTCCAGCTCGGCATGCTGCCTTTGGCAGCAGCGGGCCTGCTCAAAGACGATGTACATATCAGCGCGACAACGGGATCGACCGGAGCCGGACAGAAACTGGCCGCAACGAGCCACTTCAGCTGGCGCGCCAACAACCTGTCGGTATACAAGGCCTTCGGGCATCAACATTTGCACGAAATCGGGGAAAGTATTCACCGGCTTATGCCCACGTTCGATGCTCAGATCAACTTCATCCCCTATCGCGGAGATTTTGCTCGCGGTATCATCGCGTCGATATACACCAAATGCGACCTGACGCAGGACGAAGCCGTTGAACTCTACAAGAAATATTACGCCGACGCCGCATTCACCCACGTGAGCGACCGCAACGTATGCCTCAAACAGGTCGTCAACACCAACAAATGCCTGATCTCTCTCGAAAAACACGGCGACCAACTGCTCATCATGAGCGTGATCGACAACCTGCTCAAAGGAGCCAGCGGTCAGGCCGTACAGAACATGAACCTGATGTTCGGACTCGACGAACGCACCGGATTGCGGCTTAAACCCGTGGCCTTCTAAAACGTCGCCCCGCTCCGAATGATCGGCAACACAAAGAACTCGATGAACCATGAAATTATTTGACGTATACCCGCTCCACAATATCGCCATCGTACGGGCAGAAGGTTCGTACGTATGGGACGACAAGGGCACACAATATCTCGACATGTACGGCGGACATGCCGTGATCTCGATCGGGCACACACATCCCCACTATGTCGAGACAGTGATAAACCAACTCAAAAATATCGGATTCTACTCGAATTCGGTCATTATCAAACAACAACGCGAATTGGCCGAAAAACTCGGCAAACTCTCGGGCAAAGAGGATTATCAACTCTTCCTATGCAACTCGGGCGCCGAAGCCAACGAAAATGCAATGAAACTCGCCTCGTTCCATAACGGACGTAAAAAGGTCGTCGCATTCAAAGGCGCGTTCCATGGCCGTACTTCACTCGCCGTGGCTGTAACAGATAATCCGAATATCGTCGCCCCGGTAAACAGAACCGACAACGTAATCTTCCTGCCGCACAACGACGTAGACGCCCTCGAAAAACTGTTCGCCGAACAGGGCGAAGAAATTTCGTCGGTCATTATAGAGGGAATTCAGGGAGTCGGGGGAATCAAGGTCGCCTCGCCTGAATTTTTGCAGGCCATCCGCCGATTGTGCGACAAATACGGAGCTGTATACATCGCCGATAGCGTACAATGCGGTTGCGGACGCAGCGGAAAATACTATTCGCACGACTGGGCCGGCGTCAATGCCGATATCTATACGATGGCCAAGGGGTTGGGCAACGGTTTCCCGATCGGGGCCATCTCGATCTCGCCCAAGATCGCTCCGAAATACGGAATGCTCGGTACCACTTTCGGAGGCAACCACCTGGCATGTGCGGCGGCCATTGCCGTTGCTGACGTGATCGCACAAGACCACCTGATCGACAATGCCCGGGAAGTGGGAGAATACCTGATGACCGAATTGAAAAAACTGCCCAGCATCAAAGAGGTGCGCGGACGCGGATTGATGATCGGGATCGAACTGCCGGAAGACTCGACTCCGGTCCGTCAGAAATTACTCCACGAGGAGAAGATCTTCGTCGGTTCATCCGGGAAAAATGTGATCCGACTGCTCCCCGCACTCAACATCACGCGTGAGCACGCCGATCGTTTCATTACTGCGCTGAAGAAGATATTAACAGCCTAATGTTGACAATATGTTAAAAGTAGTTAAAATAGGCGGTAACGTTGTGGATAACCCCGAGAAACTCGACCGTTTCCTTGCCGACTTTTCAACACTCAAAGGCCCGAAGATTCTGATTCACGGTGGCGGGAAAGTCGCCACTACCCTATCGAAAGCCCTTGGTATTGAAACACAAATGATCGGAGGACGTCGGGTTACCGATGCCGAAACTTTACGCGTCGTCACAATGGTATATGCCGGACTTGTCAACAAAACCATTGTGAATAAGTTGCAAGCTCTCGGCGTCAATGCTTTCGGTCTCTGCGGTACGGACGGCGGCTTCATCCTGTCGGACAAACGGGCCGCAACACCCATCGACTACGGATTTGTAGGCGATCCGCGTAGCGTAAACACTCGTTTGGCCCGAACATTAACCGGAGCGGGTCTCACGCTGGTCGTAGCACCCATCACACAAAATATCGCAGGAGGACTGCTCAATACAAATGCCGATACAGTAGCGCAAACCGTGGCCGTAGCCATGGCCTCGGCTGCCCGAACCGAAGAGGAAGAGGTCGAGTTGATCTTCTGTTTCGAAAAACGGGGCGTTTTGCTCGATGTAAACGACGACAACTCGGTCATCCCCGAGATTACCCCGGCAAAATTCGCAGAGCTACGCGCTGCGGGGATTGTGGCAGACGGTATGTTACCCAAACTCGAGAATGCCTTCAAAGCAATTGAGAGCGGAGTTACCCGAGTCGTGATCTGCTCAGCCGAAGCCATTGCCGAACCCGGTTACGGAGGGACCACACTCAAAGCCTAAAATCCTTTGACACACAAAAAGGGGGACAACTTCGGTTGTTCCCCTTTTTTATTATTCCAATTTATGCCTCCTTCCTCATATCAGAGGTCTGGCTCACTTAAATAACATCGGATCACCCGCACATCTCCCAATTCCAAACGGATTGACAGCTAATAAAATTTAATCTTACGTGCGGCAAAAGCACTCATCCGAAGCAACAGCAAACCGTGCCGGAAACGTGAAATATTCGTGTCGCCGTACTTACGCTCACGGTAGCGAATCGGAAGGTCGATGATTTTCAAGTTAAGTTTATAGGCACCCAAAATCTGATCGAAATCGCCGAACGGATCGAAATCGCCAAAAAAGCTGCGGTTTGCCTGCAACTTCAGATAGTCCGTACGCCGAATCACTTTCGTTCCACATAGCGTATCCTTAATCGGTTGCTCCAAAAGCCATGAAAAAACCACACTGAAGAATTTATTCCCCAACGTATTGAGAAAGCGCATCGCCCCCTTCTCCATCGGGTAAATCAACCGGCATCCGTTAATAAATTCACCTTTGCCCTCGGCGATCGCCGCATAAAATTTCGGCAACTCTTCGGGCGGTACCGTCAAATCTGCATCCAGAATCATCAGAATATCGCCCGTCGCTATCGAATACCCTTTACGCACAGCATCGCCCTTTCCCCGACCATCCTGACGCGCGATCTTTATGTCGCGCCAGTCGCCATGCTTGGCCTGCATCCGCTGGATCACCTCCCAGGTATCGTCCGTCGAATTCCCTTCGACAAAAATCAACTCGGTATGACGCCCCATTTCGGGAGTACGCAATATCGCATCTTCTATATTACCACTCTCATTCCGGGCCGGAATAACGACTGAAACCGTATATTCCTTGGCCTCGGGTTCGATCCGCGCATACAAATACTGATTGAGACCCAACTGATTGAGCAACGGCAAACGGGCCAGGAATTTGTTACATAACCACGAAACTATCGGTATATTGATCGGAACCAGTAAGTTCCTATTCATCCGGAAGGTCTCAAAACCGGCCAGATAAAGCAAATTGCGGATATCTTTACCCGACATCCAGTTCTGTTGCGGCCCCCGACGCTTGAGCCCGGTCCATTCGGCCAACTTGATCAAAGGCTCCCACAAATGATTATAATAGGTCACAATCACCTTCGTCCGTGAGTGCGAAACCTGACGTAACTGTTCGAAGACAGCCTGCACATCGTCCAAATACCCCACCAAGTTGGACAACACGATCACATCGAACTTCTCGTCCAGGGTAATCCGCTCAGCCGGCATCACCTCAAATTGTACCCCACTCGAGGCATGGCGCACACGAGCCTCGGCTATCATCGCTTCACTGAAATCGATTCCTACCTTCCGCGATCCGCCCACTTGCGCAATCAGGTCGCCCGTACCGCAACCGACCTCGAGAACCGAACTGCCTGCCGGGATAAAATAGTTGCACTGGCGCGTTATTGAATTCCAATAATAGCGACGCTGATGCCGATAAACAGTTATCGTTGCCGCCTGATCATCAAAATAGGCACGTTTGTCTGTAATCTCCATAATCTTCTTGAAAACCTTATAAGCTGCTATCTATTGGGGATCAACCGATGGATAATTGAGCCGTACAATGACCGCAGGCTCCGATTTCCCGGCCACATGCACCGTTTCTCCAACCAAATCAGGGTATTTGACCGACATATAAAACAAATAACGCTGTACGGTCGTGATAATCTGACCCGTATTGCGCGACGGATCGGTCCGCAGACTCGCCAACATCACGTACCCCACATTCGCATTACGCAGTCGCTCCAGCAAAGCATCGGGATCTACGGCCATCACCTTTGTATCTCCCTGCGAAACACCGAGTATCTGCATCATATCGGCCTCTATTCCCTCGGGCAACGATTCGTCTTCCGGAATGCGAAGAACTACGAACTGACGTCCTTTTTGTCCACTATATACCTCAGCATATGCCGTAATATCCTGCAAATGACGCTGGTAGAAATCGACCACTTCCTCTGATCCTATTCCATTTACATCGATACCGACCAAACGGAACCCATCGCCTGCACGAGACAACAACTCCTCGACTTCAAGCTGCGGCACCGAATAAATACCGAAAAACTCACGCCCCCCATACACAAAAGCAATTTCCGGTTTACGACAGGCAATATTGACATCAGCCGGAAGATTCTCTCCCGCCCATTGCGACGCCTGCATATAGTGTTCCCAGTCCGGGGTAAACCCGTACAGCGGCTCGCCATCGAACAAATGCCCAAGATACTCGGTGTGATCACTCACCCGAACTATCGCACTCCGCAACGTCGTCAGGCCTGCCACACCGATCAAGGTCGGGAAAATCCACCACAACGACCGGAACCATTTCACCTCGGTCAACAACATCCATAAACCGCCAAGTACCACAATCAATAAGACCGGATACAATGCCAGGATCAAACGATCCTGGTTCCAACTCGTCTGCAGCGACAGAAACGTACAGCCGCCTACAACTACGGCATACACTGCGGCTGCAAACAATGCCCGATTTCGCCGATACGAAAGCACCAGGGCCGCAATTACCAGCCCAATAACGATCACTGTCATCCACACTGAACCTGTCGGCTGACCGTTATCGCCCCATCCGAGAAAAACGCTCACATGCCCCGACAGATACTGCTCCGCATTGACAAACAATCGCTTGAAATACCCCCCGAGGGTCTCGGCTCCGAGCGACGCATTATAAGGATCGACCGCAGTGAGTTGCTTGAACTGATCGGCAAATTGCGGTCCATTCACTTTCCAAGCCGCACTCTTCAATACCGAGAACAGACCCGTAAACAACCCAAAACCGACCAACGTACCGACCGACTCTTTCCATCGTCCATAACACAAAAAATAGAGAATTACCGCTGGTACAGCAAAATAACCCGCCGTACGCGTAATACCCATTAAAAACAACAGGAGGCCGAGAACCAGATATTTCTTGTAATCGGTACGAAACGCGCCGGACTCATCAGATCCCGCAAACCAACGGACCAGAAACAGCAACAACAATCCCTGCAGGAGCATGAAGAATGGCTCGCTGTATGTCTGACTGGCATAGTACGCCAACGCAGGACACAATGCTGTCAACAACAAGGCAGGATACAACACCGATGCAGCCACACGTCCGCAAAACGTCCGGTAGATCACCCAATAGGCCGCCATCGTAAAAAGCACCGACAGCAATTTGAATACCCATACTTTGAATCCGGCGATTGCCATTACCGCTGCCAAAACCATCGGATAGAAGGGACCTTGATAGGTCGGATAGGCTCCATCATGCAGCAGGCGATATGCGCGCATCAAATAGGCCGAATCATCGCCCCCGATGTTGACCTTCACATCAAACAACAACAGGCCAAGCAATGTCACGATTCCCAAGCCTGCGATTGCCAATTTACAACTGTGTCGGGCAAAAAAAGCGTCGAACCGTTGCCAGTTCGATCGTGTAGTATCTGAAATCGTTTCCGATTTTTCCGTTTTTCGAGCCATGCTTATTCTATTTATTCTATGACATGATTCTATGCGCCCGCACATTCACTTCGCAGAAACTTATGACGAAAATACCATGCAGACGCACTCAAGCCCGACAAAGTTATAAAAATAAAAAAGAGGCAGCAACAAGGCTACCTCTTTTTTACCTGTCTGCAAGCTATTTTAGAAGCTCTTACCAATAGCAATGAAATCGGCTGCGACCAACGACGCTCCTCCGATCAAACCTCCGTCTACATCGGCCTTCGAGAAAAGTTCGGGAGCATTCGACGGTTTGGCACTACCACCATAAAGAATCGCCGTATTTTCGGCCTTGGCACCGAATTTCTGTGCCAAGACGCTACGAATAAATGCGTGCATCTCCTGAGCCTGATCCGATGTCGCCGTTTTGCCCGTACCGATCGCCCATACCGGTTCGTAAGCGATGATTACCTTCTCGAATTGTTCGGGTGTCAGGTTAAAGATCACCTCTTCAATCTGAGCACGTACCACGTCAAAATGTTTATCGGCTTCGCGTTCTTCCAACTTCTCTCCTACGCAATAGATCGGAGCCAGTCCATTTTCGAATACCTGAACCATCTTCTTGTTAAGGGTTGCGCTTGTCTCACCATAATATTCGCGACGTTCCGAGTGACCGAGAATCACATATTCTGCACCCAACGATGCGATCATTTTGGCTGAAACCTCGCCCGTATAGGCTCCTTTGGCTTCTGCTGCGCAGTTCTGGGCTGCCAAGGCAATGCCACTCCCTTTGATCACATTCATGACCTCGCTGAGGTGAGTAAATGGAGGAGCTACGATGAAATTCACACTCGGGCAAACTTCGCCTTTCAACGCTACGATCCCTTTGGCCAATTCCACGCCTTCAGCCGGTGTGGTATTCATCTTCCAGTTACCTGCTACAATTTTCTTTCTCATGACTTTATTTTTAAAAAATTAAACGCTACTTAATTATCAATTGCAAACCTCTGGAAACTAACTCACTGCCCTGTCCATGCCCGAACCTCGTCCATCGTAGGATTCTTGAGTCCGAGTTTATTTTTCTTGTTGAATCCGCACAGATCATTAAACAACTTACCCGGAGCAAGTTTACGCAGTGCATCGACCGTCACAATTCCCATCTTATGCAAAACCGGCACCCATTCTGCAGGAACACCCACCGCAGCATAAGCGGCCTCGTCGTCTTTCGCCGCCTTCTTCTCGGGACGCATCTGAGGGAAGAACAACACATCCTGGATCGTCGACTGGCCCGTCATGAACATCGTCAAACGATCGATCCCGATCCCCATACCCGAACAGGTCGGCATACCGTACTCGAGGGCACGAACAAAATCCATATCGATGAACATCGCCTCGTCGTCACCTTTCTCACTCAACCGCAACTGTTCCTGGAAACGTTCGAGCTGATCGATCGGATCGTTCAATTCCGAGTAAGCGTTGCAAAGCTCCTTACCGTTCACAAACAGTTCGAAACGCTCGGTCAGATCCGGATTTTCACGATGCCGTTTGCACAACGGAGACATCTCGATCGGATAATCCGTCACAAACGTAGGCTGGATAAGCTCCTCTTCGCAATATTGGCCGAAAATGGCATCGATCAGTTTTCCCTTGCCCATCGTCTCGTCAATCTCGACATGAAGCCGTTCACATGCCGCACGCAACTCGTCCTCGCTCTTGCCCGTAATATCAAACCCAGTCTTTTCACGAATCGCATCGGTCATCGTCACCCGACGGAACGGAGCCTTAAATGAAACCTGGCGTCCGTCGATCATAAGTTCCGTTGTTCCATTGGTCGCCAATGCAACACGTTCGAGCATCTCCTCGACAAACTCCATCATCCACAGATAATCCTTGTAAGCCACGTAGATCTCCATGCAGGTGAACTCGGGATTATGCGTACGGTCCATCCCCTCGTTACGGAAATTCTTGCCAAACTCATATACGCCCGCGAAACCGCCGACGATCAACTTCTTGAGATAAAGCTCTGTTGCAATACGAAGATACAGGTCGATATCCAACGAATTGTGGTGGGTAACAAACGGACGGGCCGATGCACCTCCCGGAATCGGCTGCAGAATCGGAGTTTCAACCTCGAGATAGCCTTTCGAATTGAAAAACTCCCGCATCGTACTGATAATTTTCGCCCGTTTGACGAATACCTCGCGTACTTGCGGATTGACCACCAAATCGACATAACGCTGACGATAACGGGCTTCGGGATCGGTAAACGCATCGTACACCTGACCGTCCTTCTCCTTAACAATGGGCAACGGGCGAATCGATTTGCTCAATACCTTGATCTCCTGACAATGAACCGACAGTTCGCCTGTTTTCGTCACGAAAACGAACCCTTTGATGCCCACAAAATCACCGATATCAAGTAATTTTTTGAATACCGTATTATACATCGTCGCATTAGGATCGTCAACACAAATATCGTCGCGACGAATATAGACCTGAATACGACCGGTCGGATCCTGGAGCTCAAAGAACGAAGCGCTTCCCATGATACGACGGCTCATGATACGGCCGGCCAGCGACACATCCTGAAAATTCCCTTGCTCAGGAACAAAGCCTTCGCGGATCTCGCACACCGTAGCAGTCACCTCATAACGGGCTGCCGGATATGGGTCGATCCCCAATTTACGCAATTCTGCGAGCGAATTACGACGGATAATCTCCTGTTCGCTCAATTCCATATTACTCATCGAAAAATATTTAGTCGAATCTATCAGACTACAAATATCCGCGTTTTTTCCGAAAGCACAAAGTAATCCAACAAAAATAGTCGTATATTTAAACTCGAAATCAAATCTGTTTCCTATGAAAAATTACTTCGAATTTACGCTGACCGGACGTAAACTCTTTCTGACCTATTTTATCTATCTGATCGTATGTTTCGGTGCGATTGTTTGGATACAGATCAGTGCGGCAAAGGTAAATATGCAATATGCCATGGACCACTCTGCTCTGATAAATTATTACCTCAATCTGGGTCTGATCATCCTGTTCCTATCATTGGTAATCCCGATCCTATACTTTTTCCTGGTCAAACTGTTCTTCCAAGGAATTGTTTATAAAGGGGAAGCATTGCAATGCGCCTTCCCCTTTGGACATTATCTCGGACTTGCTATCGGGGGAACTTTATTGAGTATAATCACGATCGGGATCTACTATCCATGGTTCCTTACTCGACTTCTCCGTTTCTTCAGCCGATATACGACATATCGGGGTGAACCGTTCGCATTCAACGGAAAAGGTCTTACCCTACTGGGAATTATGGTATTAAGTCTCGTCCTACCGATTTTCTTATTTACCGTGGTGATGGTTGTCGCAATGAGTGCCATGGCGACAGGAGGCAGTCCTGCTGCATACGGTCTTTTGATTGGTGTTGTATTATGTGCGTTCCTGATCTGCATCATCGCACTTAAATATCTCACATACAAATGGATGATGGACTTCAGCTACAAATCATTCCTAATCGGTTGGAATACCACAACTTCTCATGCGGTAGGATTTCTGCTCGGTCAATTCCTTTTGTGCTGCATCACGTTAGGATTCTATATACCTGCTGCAATTATCCGGATATATCGATATTTCGCAAATCGTACCGAAGCCTCAGAAAACGGTGTCCCTTCAAAATTATGGGGATATGACGCACAAATTAGACGTGACTACTGGTATTTTCTCGGACAATATCTGCTCACTGCCATCACGATCGGAATCTATGGAGCCTGGGCAACTACCAAAATCACCAGACGGCTGGTTTGTAACACCTATCTGAAATCGGCCAATGAAGAGTAAAAAGGTGATCTCACGTTTTTATCGTTCGGCTGACAATACGTTCTGATAATATTCCAAAACTACAATCGGTCCTAAACGATATATCTATTCGGTGGTAGAAAATTAAAAGGCCGGAACGACATAGTTGTTCCGGCCTTTTATTCCTATTCATGCAGGCATGACCTTCTAATAATTACCTTTTTAATGGTGTGCCCCTAACCTTAAAATTCTGAAGTAAAATAAAAACGAATGTCAGGGAACTTTTCCTGAGCCAACGTCAAGGCATACGATGTATCGGCCAAAAACACCTCTCGGCCATGCTTATCAAGCGCTAAATTGTTGTATTTACGGCGGCGGAAATCTTCCAGTTGTTCCCGATTGTCAGACTCGATCCAGCAGGCCTTATATACTTGAACCGGTTCATATTTACATTTGGCTCCATACTCATGCTCCAACCGATATTGGATCACCTCGAACTGCAATGCTCCCACCGTACCGACAATACGACGCCCGTTCAATTTACTCGTAAACAACTGAGCTACCCCTTCGTCCATCAACTGGTCAATACCTTTGTACAACTGCTTAAACTTCATCGGATCGGCATTCTCGATATAACGGAACAGTTCCGGCGAGAACGAAGGAATTCCCGTAAACTTGAGTTGTTCGCCCTCGGTAAAAGTATCCCCGATCTTAAAGTTCCCCGTATCATGCAAACCTACGATATCCCCCGGATAGGCAAAATCGACAATCGACTTCTTCTCCGCCATAAAGGCATTCGGCGATGAGAACTTCATACTTTTGCCGCTCCGAACATGCAAATAGGGTTTATTACGCTCGAACACGCCCGAACATATCTTCAAAAACGCAATCCGGTCACGGTGATTGGGATCCATATTGGCGTGTATCTTGAAGATAAAACCTGTCATTTTCGGCTCATACGGATCAATAGGACGCTGTTCGGTCCGCGCTCCCCGCGGCGACGGCGCTATTTGTATAAAACAATCGAGCAATTCGCGAACACCAAAATTATTGAGTGCACTTCCGAAAAAAACGGGAGCCAATGCCCCAGACAGGTAGGCCTCATGATTAAACGGAGGATAAACCCCTTCGATCAATTCCAAATCATCACGCAGATGCTGAGTGAACGGAGCAATATATTCGTCAATTCGGGCATCGTCAAGCGCTATATCAATGACCTCTCCCTCTGCCCGTTGCTTATCTTCCGACAAAAACAGCGACAACTTCTGTTCATACAAGTTATAAACCCCTTTGAACGAGGGACCCGAACTGATCGGCCATGCCAACGGTCGCACCTTGATCTTCAACTCTTTCTCCAATTCATCAAGCAGATCGAACGGATCCCGGCTCGGTCGGTCAAGCTTATTGACGAAAACCATGACCGGTGTATTACGCATCCGACATACTTCCATCAACTTACGAGTTTGGGTTTCGACACCTTTGGCCGCATCCACCACAATAATCACACTGTCGACTGCCGTCAAGGTACGATAAGTATCCTCGGCAAAGTCTTCGTGACCCGGAGTATCAAGAATATTAATTTTCAACCCCTTATACTCAAAACCCATCACAGAGGTTGCCACTGAGATACCACGCTGACGCTCGATCTCCATAAAATCGGAGGTCGCACCCTTCTTAATCTTATTTGATTTGACGGCACCCGCCACATGGATCGCTCCTCCGAAAAGCAACAACTTCTCAGTCAGTGTCGTCTTTCCCGCATCCGGGTGACTGATGATGGCGAACGTACGCCGACGATCTATCTCTTCTCTAATTTCCATCCGGTCTTACTTATATAAATATCGCGAATTTTCCCCCTCTAACTCCAATTCCTCACTTTGAAGCCATCCTGTCTGACTCCCTCGTGCACGCTTGCTCGGTCTATGAAAACCTATTGATCAATATTCGTTCTGCGTCAACAACGGATAGTCAAGCGAATAGTGCAAGCCCACACTCTGTTTCAACTGTTGTGCATGCTTGATAATCAAATAACCCACCGCAATCATATTCCGCAATTCACACAAATTCTGACTCAAGGTCGACTTCATATAGAGCTCCTCTGTCTCCTGGTAGATAATTTCGAGACGCCGTTTTGCACGCTCCAATCGCAGATTTGAACGTACGATCCCGACATAATTGCTCATTATCTGCTGCATTTCCTTATAATTCTGCGTAATGAGCACCATCTCCTCGGGATTGGAAGTCCCCTCATAATCCCAAGCCGGGATATCATGCTGTAAACCGATCTCTGCAATCCGTGGAATTGAATGCGTGGCGGCTGCATCGGCATAAACCGCTGCTTCAATCATCGAATTCGATGCCAAACGGTTCGCTCCATGAAGGCCCGTACATGATGTCTCACCAAGTGCATACAAATGGCGAATCGATGTCTCACCATTCAAATCGACCTTAACTCCCCCACAGCAATAATGCGCCGCAGGAACCACCGGAATACGATCTTTCGTGATGTCGATCCCCTCCGACAGACATTTCTGGTATATATTAGGGAAATGGTTGATTATATCATTATGCTCTTTGTGAGTCACATCCAGGTACACATACTCTTCACCACTAATTTTCAACTCGTTGTCAATTGCACGTGCCACAACGTCACGCGGCGCAAGAGAACCCATCGGGTGATATTTATGCATAAACTCTTTCCCGTTCTGCAACTTTAGAATCGCTCCGAACCCTCGCATGGCTTCGGTGATCAAAAACGACGGCCGTTCGCCTGGATTATAAAGCGACGTGGGATGAAATTGGATAAACTCCATATTCTCAATCACTCCCTTAGCCCGGTGGACCATTGCAATACCATCTCCTGTTGCAACGGCTGGATTGGTCGTAGTATGATAAATATTTCCCACACCTCCGGTCGCCAAAACCGTGATTTTTGACAAAATCGTAATTACTTGTTGAGTCTTGAGATTCAACACATAGGCTCCGAAACAAGTTATATCAGGCGTACTTTTTTTAACCAATTGTCCCAAATGGTGCTGCGTCAAAATTTCTACCGCAAAATGGTGCTCAAGTATCTCTATATTACGGTGACGCTTTACCTGTCGGATCAACGCACGCTCAATTTCGTGTCCTGTCAAGTCCTTATGGTGCAGGATCCGATGTTCCGAATGACCTCCTTCTCGAGCTAAATCATAACGGCCATTCCCTGTTTTATCAAATTTAACACCCCAATGGATTAAATCCTTAATCAAAGCGGGGGCTCGTCGGACAACCTGGTCTACCGCCTGAGGATCGCACTGCCCTGCTCCACATACCATCGTATCATGAATGTGCTTTTCAAAGGTATCCGGCTCATACGTTACTGAACAGATTCCCCCTTGGGCATAATCTGTATTACATTCATTCATCTCACCCTTAGTGACGATGACCACTTTACCATGCTCGGCTACTTTGAGTGCATAGCTCAAACCCGCGATTCCGCTGCCGATCACCAAAAAATCAGTTTCCAGATTCATCACAACGTCAATTTACGCAAATCTGCCGAATCCCCGTCAAATACGTTACGATCCACGTTGCCGCGAATCCCTTCGATAGAATGAGAATCGGTATGCTGCCAAAAATGCCACTTCAAATGTGACGGATTCTTCGTATAATCCGCAATCCAAAGGGTATATTTATCTTCAGAAAAATCATCTTTCAAATAATGCTCGTAAAACGACGATGAACAATAGATAATTGGATTCACACCGTAATACCGCCTGATCTCGCGACAAAAGGCCTTTGCCTCTTTGACCGTTTTCTTCGGATCCTTCATGAAACGGTGCTTCTCAATATCAAGCACTGGATACAAATTACCTTTTTTCAGACCGGCCGTCTTTATAAAATTACGCGCCTGCTCTTTCCCGGAGGTCCTATGACCAAAAAAATGGTATGCACCCCACAATATTCCAGCTTCTTCCAAATCGCGCGCATGTCGCTCATACATTGGATCCTCAATCAACGTACCCTCTGTCGCCTTAATAAATACGAAATACGGACGATCATGCTCAGATACTTTAAGCCAGTCTATATGCTTCTGATGTTTCGACACATCAAGGCCCCACAATTCATAATCAGATGCCGTTCGCTCACGGTGACAACCGGTTGCAATAATTGCAACAAACAACAAGATCAGGTTTCTTACATTTCTATTCATCGTGGCGCAAAGTTAATAAATGTTACGAGTGAATCCTATTTAGAACCGCACAATAAAAGATGAATTTATCGCACATCGGCCTTCCAGCCCATGTAAATATCCATACTGGCCTGTACCAGCGGCTGAATTCATATCACATGGTGACTTTAATTGCGTTCACGCAAATACAAAAAA
>CASDSC010000040.1 GCA_949283215.1 uncultured Alistipes sp.
CAAAAGAGTTGCGGCTGCCGCCCGACTTTTTTGTCGGGATTGGAGTGATTACCTCGCTCTGTATAGCTGTGGGAGTATTCTACGACCGCAAGATCTTTACCTATATCAATCGGCTTGATATCCAGCGTCAACTTACGGCTCGGCGGATTCTGAGTACCGTGCTCCGGACTGAGGAGAAAGAGCGTCTGCGATTTTCGAAAGAGTTGCATGACGGTTTGGGTCCGTTGCTCTCGTCGGCCAAGATGTCGTTGTCGGCTCTTGATATTGGATCGTCCGATCCGAAGAACGGGGAGATCGTTCGCAACCTGGGCTATGTGATCGACGAGGCGATCCGCAGCCTGAAAGAGATATCGAATAATCTGAGTCCTCATGTATTGAACGATTTCGGGTTGGCGCGAGCCGTGAGCAATTTTACGAGCCGTGCGGTGACGTTGAACGATATCAAGATTCATTTTGAGACCAATCTCAAGAACGAGCGTTTCAATACCGATGTGGAGGTGATACTGTACCGGGTAATGTGCGAGTTGATCAATAACAGTATCAAGCATTCCGGAGGAAGCCGGATCGATATCTCGTTGCAGTACGACGGTCGACGCTTGACCATCGATTATAGTGACGATGGGCATGGTTTTCGACCCGAGGCGGTGTTAGATACGGGGATGGGATTGTCGAATATAACCTCCCGCATACAGTCATTAAAGGGCCGGTCCTCTATCACGAGTGCGCCGGGGAAAGGAATGCAGGCCCATATCGAGGTGAATCTGTACGAGGAACCATGGAAAAGACGCAAATAGCTTTGGTCGATGACCACCTGTTGTTTCGGACGGGTTTACGGACATTGCTCGAGACTCAGCCGGGGCTTGCGATATGGAATGAAGCGGGAGATGGAGCAGAGTTTTTGAGACAGTTATCTGAGAGCACGACCTTGCCCGATGTGGTTCTGTTGGATATTGACATGCCGTGTATGAACGGGATCGAGGCGGCAGGACGAGCCTTGACTTCCTATCCTGATTTGCGAATTGTGACGTTATCGATGTTCGGTGAGGAGGATTACTATTTCAAGATGGTTTCGATCGGAGTGAAAGGGTTTCTACTCAAGAATTCCGATATCCGCGATGTCGTTGCGGCCATCGAGACGGTTCGCGATGGAGGGAGTTATTTTTCACAGGAGTTGTTGCGGACGTTGGTTGATAACCTGAAGTCGACGCCTCAGCCGGATATGGACGAAGAGACATTGTCTGACCGGGAGCTAGAGATTTTGTTGTTGATCTGTAAAGGTTTGTCCAATAATGAGATAGCCGAACGTCTGTATATTTCAAAACGGACTGTGGATAAACACCGGGCCAATATTTTGGCTAAAACGGGTAGTAAGAATACCGCCAATCTGGTTGTTTACGCCATTAAACACCATTTGGTCGAGATCTGATATCCTCCCATTACCTGGGATCAGGTCACAAAACGTACCTGTATAACATCTTTCGATATTGCACGAATGCTTTTTTTGCCGTTCGACGGGACAATGCCGACACTATCTCACAAGTATCAGTGTCCTATTGGTTCCCGTGTTTTGTGTACAGGAATCGTTTGATTTTGTGGGTGGGTGTTTTTTCGAAGTCTGATTCTTGTTCAACTACCCTTGATATCCTAGAGAACTTGTTGACTTTGGTATTAACGTATTGCACGAGTTCTTCTTTTAGGGAGGCGATTCGGTTTTCGATCTCTTCTTTGTAGTTTTTGTAACGCCGTTCGAGTTCGTTCCGGTTGAACCGGACGAGAGCGACCAGTTTTCCTTTTTCTTCGGTGACGATCGAGTCTGTGACGAATTCGTGGCTGTTCAGTACGTTTTCGATCTCCTCGGGATAGATGTTTTCACCGCTTGGACCAAGAATCATGTTATTCAGACGTCCTTTGATGTATAGATAACCGTCCTTGTCGAATGCCCCGAGGTCTTTTGTTCTGAACCATCCGTCGGATGTAAATGCTTCTTGCGTGGCCTCCGGATTTTTATAGTACCCGACCATTACGTTGGGTCCAGAAACGACAATTTCACCTTCACCGGATTGCGGGTTAATGTTTTCGAGTCTCACTTTCATTCCTTCGAGAATCGTCCCGGTTGATTGGAAACGCACTTTCGAAGGGTTCGTTCCAGCAACGAGGGGTGCAGTTTCCGTAAGACCATAACCGACTGCATAGGGGAATCGGGCTTCTTGTAGGAATCGTTCGGTTATTGGGTCAAGTTTAGCCCCTCCGATACCGAAGAAATGGATTCGGCCACCGAATACATCCATGAGTCGGCGTCCGGCGATACGGTGGATCAATTTTCTTACGGGGCTGAAGCTGTATAGGGTACGTAGTACGGGACCCGAAGAGAATTTTGCGAGGACTTGGCTTTTGTATATTTTTTCGATAATAAGCGGTACGCTCAGCATGACAGTGGGTCTGATTTCTTGCAGTGCGGGGAGTAGGGTTGAAGCAACGGGCGGTCTGTCGAGATATACGACCTGCGCCCCTTGCCGGAACGGGAGCAAGAATCCGAGCGAACATTCGTACGTATGCGAGAGCGGCAGGATTGATAGGAAAATGTCTTCGG
>CASDSC010000041.1 GCA_949283215.1 uncultured Alistipes sp.
GTCCAACTTACAACATCCTGCTCGCAGACCATATGCCGTTCGACCGCGACCAGCTGCATATCCTTGCCAAATCCATCAACTCGCCTTCAACACTCATGATTTTCGGATACATCATCATTGCGCTTTTACTCGCGGCCTGCACGGCTTTAGCCCCCAACCGTCGTATGGCCCGTTACACATCGGCCCTTTTTTACGCCGTACAGGCTGCATTTTTCATTCTTACAGCCGTTTACCACAGCGGGGAAACAGCCGCTCAATTCTTCACATTCGATCAGCTGGGTCTTCTGTTCTTCGGATTGCTGACCGCAATCGCTCCGGCCGTATTCTATGCCGGAAACCGTTATCTTGACCGGGAATCGTTGCGGCAATACAAACTCTACAACATCTCGATGATGCTGCTCTGCGTGGCCATCACAGGGGTCTATTTTGCAAACAATCTGGCCGTTACATGGATCTTCCTCGAAGCAACCACACTCTGCACGGCCGGACTGGTCTACCATCGCCGCAATGCACACAGCCTCGAAGCAACCTGGAAATATATCTTCATCTGTTCGACCGGAATCGCCGTCGCATATCTCGGTATCTTGCTGCTGAGTACGGTAGCCGCAGGAGGAGACCTCAGCTACAACACCTTAAGAACTACAGTCGCTGAAGGTAATCCGCTCTTCATCAAACTGGCTTTCCTGTTCATTCTAGTCGGATACAGCTGTAAACTGGAGATATTCCCGCTCTATACGATCGGTATCGACGCCAACTACGCCGCCCCAGCTCCGGCTTCGGCCCTGATCTCAACCGCTTTGGTAAATGCCGGTTTCGTGGCCGTCTTCCGTGTATACCGCGTCATCGAGGCCTCGCCCGTATTCGAATGGGCATTGCACGTGCTGATCGTAACGGGCATAATCTCATTACTCGTCGGGGCCCTTTATCTGCGACGTACCAACCACTATAAACGGTTCCTCTCATATTCGACCGTCGAAAACATGGGGCTGGTCGCCCTCATGCTCGGTCTCGGTGGCGCAGCTGTCCCTGCCGCCATACTCCATACCGCTGCCCACGCCCTCCTCAAATCGGGCCTCTTCCTGCAGATCGCCCAGGTGGGAAAAGCATTCGGAAATTACCGTATCAACCGCCTCGGAGACTATATGCAGATCAACCGCACAGGAGCCGTCGCATTGATGGTCGGTATCCTCGGCCTGACAGCGTTCCCTCCATCGGTCCTCTTCGTATCGGAACTGGTGATGTTCCGTGAAATGCTCGTCCTGAACAAGTGGTGGCTCGTCGTTATCACCCTCATACCCGTCTGCATCATAGTATTCAGCCTCTGGGGCCGCATCCTCGGACTCTGCTTTAAACCCACTGGACGGGCAGCCGATCCGGCCCGTATCAGTACCGGAACTACCTGGATCGGGCTCTTACTGATTCTGCTCGCCTTAGTGGCGGGTGCCGGACTCGCGTCCAGAATCTTCGAATTCATTCAATTAATTATTGCCGGCTGATGCAACAGTTCCTTACCTATACCGATCGGTCCTGCCCGATCAGACTCGCCGAATTGCCTCATGCGGAATACACCGCATTCTTCGAAACCATGCAAACTTATCTGGCATCCGGCTTGCGATGTGCTCACTATTTTGCAACGCCCGATCATGGTGGGGCATACACCATCTATGCCGTACTACTCGACGATGAGACACACTCGGTACGAATCGGCACAGCAACAGCCGTAGCCGCGGCTCCCATACCATCGCTAACCGCGATATATCCTGCCATGCACCCTTTCGAACGAGCAATCGCCGAAACGACAACGATCCGTTATGCCGACCTCCCATGGGATAAACCGTTGCGGCTACCTTACGACCGGACCGACCGATCACAAAATCCATTCAACTATCCCTTCTACTCAATCGAGGGCGAGGCGCTCCATGAAGTCCATGTAGGACCGATCCACGCCGGAATCATAGAACCGGGATCCTTCCGATTCATCTGCAACGGAGAACGGGTCCTGCACCTCGAAATCGCCCTGGGATTCCAACACCGCGGGATCGAACACCTGATGACCGCAACCGACAATCGCTTGCGGCAAGCCATGCTCGCCGAAGCTATCGCTGGGGACAGTTCAGTTTCGCACGGCCGCACATTCGCCGCTACGATCGATGCGCTGGCTGGGGTCCAAACCTCCCCCAGGCTTGCCATCGAACGCACCATCGCTCTCGAAATGGAACGTGTCGCCATGCATCTGGCCGACACGGGAGCCCTCTGCGGCGACATCGGATATCAACTGGGGCAGGTCGCTTGTGAAGCACTGCGCACGATCACGATCAACACAACACAACGTTGGTGCGGAAACCGTTTCGGGAAAGGGCTCGTACGACCAGGGGGAAGCTATTTCCCGATCACCGCTGCCACTGTGGAATCGATCCGGACGCAAATGAGTGACGTGAAAAGGCGTTATCTCGAAATCGTTAATAATTTGCATGCAACACCTTCCGTATTGGCCCGATTCGAAGATTGCGGCCACCTCGAAATGATACAGGCCGAAGCAATAGGTGCAGTCGGTCCTGCTGCAAGAGCTTCCGGTTTGCTCCGCGACCTGCGAAGTACGCACCCCTTCGAGGCCTATGCCGACCTCGCCCACGAACCTGTGACCGAAACGACCGGAGACGTCATGGCTCGCCTCAACATCCGCTGCCGTGAAGTCCCGCAATCGATCGACCACATCATGACTCTACTCGAACGGGTAACCGAGACAAAACCCTCAGAGAAACCCGTTTTCACCCAAGCGCTCGCCCCAGCGTCTCTTGCCATCGGGCTGACCGAAGGATGGCGCGGCGAAATCTGCCACGTTGCAATCACCGATTCTGACGGCCGTCTCGCCGTTTACCGGATCAAAGACCCTTCACTGCACAACTGGCTCGGATTGGCGCTGGCCGTCCGCGGAGAAGGTATCTCAGACTTCCCGATCTGCAACAAAAGTTTCAACCTCTCTTACTGCGGACATGACTTGTAAGAGACTGATATAAATATAACTATGTTCAGAACCAAATTACGCGTCTTGCGAAGCCACGGCATCCAGTACATCAAACATCTGGACGAAGCCGTTCTCCCCGAAATATTCCGTGGCAGACCCATACTATTCGATCCTGAGGAAACCCGTGCGGCACACGTCGCGACAGTTCCCGATGCCACGACGCATCTTGCAGAAAACGGAGACTCAAAACGCACTACAGATGGCCGGATCGCGAGCCAGGCGGAAATCCCCGAAGGAGAGACGGGCAAAACAACATGCTTCCCCGAAAAACACAATAACAACGGGAACTCTATGCCTCGGACCTACGATGTCATTCATCGCGAACTTGCCGGATTGGAGGCTCTCTGCCCAACAGGAGCCATTACGGCCGTACCGTTCAGTCTAGACCTCGGACGTTGTCTGTTCTGCGGCGAATGCGCCCGCCGTGCACCCCATCTCGTACAGTTTACCAACGACTATCACATGGCGACAAACGACCGTCTTGCGTTGAACATCGTACCCGGAACCGAATCAATCAAACTCGATCCTGACCGCGTCCGCCGCGAAATTACCCGCACATTCGGCCACGCGCTCAAATTGCGCGAGGTTTGCGCCGGCGGTGAAGGATCAACCGAAATGGAACTCGGAGCTTCGATGAATGTCAATTTCGATTTCGGACGGTACGGCATCGATTTCACCGCTTCGCCCCGACATGCCGACGGCCTGGTTATCACCGGTCCGATCTCCGCCAACATGGCACGCGCACTCGAGATCTGCTATGAAGCCGTGGCCGAACCGAAAATCCTGATCGTTGCCGGAACCGACGCGATCTCGGGCGGCCTTTTTGCCAATTCGCCCGCAATCGACCGCCGTTTTCTCGACCGCGTCCAACCCGACCTATACCTCCCGGGCAATCCGGTACATCCGCTCACTTTCATTCACGGCGTAATGGCCCTGACAGGTCGGTCATTCCGAAAAACAAACCGAAAAAGATGAAAATACCCTCAACCTTGAATCGGAAAAACAACAACACGGCGCAAGACTCCAAATCCGTAAAAACTCCCGACGGGATCGCATCTTCCGGAAACCCGACATCGGTCCAGTCAGGCAATACCAATAATGCAAATATCCCGGAAGACGCAAGTTATGGGGCCATTTTCTGGACCTTCTTCAAAATCGGGCTATTCACTTTCGGAGGAGGGTATGCAATGATCCCGCTTATCGAACGCGAAATCATCGACCGGCGCGGGTGGATCGCCAAGGAAAATTTCCTCGAACTGCTGACCATCGCCCAGTCGGCCCCAGGACCGATCGCCCTGAACACCTCTGTCTTTGTAGGTTACAAAACCCGCGGATTCAAAGGTGCCACGGCGGCTATCCTGGGGGCCATCACTCCCTCGTTCTTCATAATTCTTGCCGTGGCGCTCTTCTTTACCGCGATCAAGGACAACCGATACGTAGAAGCCGCGTTCAAAGGCATGAGACCCGCCGTCGTGGCGCTGATCGCTGCTCCGATATTCAACCTGGCAAAAGGTCTCGGGTGGTGGCGCATCCTGATCGCCGTGGCTGCCGCTTTCGTAGTCTGGCATTTCAGCATCTCGCCAATCTATATGATTATCCTCGGAGCCGTCGCAGGACTGATCTATTCGTTCATCCGTAAATAAATGCACCATGATCTATCTCCAGCTCTTCTATACCTACCTCAAAATCGGCTTCTTCGGATTCGGTGGAGGATACGCCATGCTCTCCCTCATCCAGCACGAGGTGGTCGAACGGAACCAATGGATCACAAACAACGAACTGGCCGACATTATCGCTATCTCGCAAATGACTCCCGGCCCGATTGCAATCAACAGCGCTACATATATCGGTTTTGTCGCCACGGGAACGGTCTGGGGATCATTGCTGGCCACGATCGCAGTTTGCACCCCTGCCATGACTGTCATGCTCATCCTGACCCGTTTTTACCTTAAACTGCAAGGAAATCGTACGCTGGCCTGCACAATCGACGGGATGAAACCGATGATGATCGGCATGATCGGCGCTTCGGCCCTTTTGTTGCTCACGCCTGCCACATTTATCGACTGGATCAGTTGGGCAATATTCGGTGCCTGTTTCATCGCCTCGATCCTGAAAGTGAACCCTATTTTGCTCATCGTGCTTTCGGGTGTAGCCGGGCTTATCATCTATCTATAAACCAAACGATGAGCCGATAGGGCAGACATTCGGCAGGAATACCGGAATCCAAAAACCGGGGAAAGTATCACACATATACGAATTCGGTCGGATTCTCGTGAGAGTCCGACCGAATCAGTTTTATGGTACCGGGTCATAACCACTACCTCCCCACGGGTGGCATGACAAAAGCCTCCGTACGGCAAGCCATCCTCCCCGGAATAAACCGTGTTTACGCAACGCCTCCAGACAATATTGCGAACAGGTCGGCGTATAGCGACACGATGGCGGTGTATAAGGAGATATACAATACTGATAAAATTTAATCAGTAGAACCAACGGAAAAATCAAGACCCGACGCATTGCACGCCGCCACCATGGTGACGATTTTCCGCATGGCCTGTTCGATTTCTCCATAAGGCAAAATTTCTTTAGTACA
>CASDSC010000042.1 GCA_949283215.1 uncultured Alistipes sp.
CTAAAACAATGGGAATGTCCCCCAGACAATACAAATTATTACGGAAAGGATAAATACGCGGTTTACATCACACACGCTTCAAGATCCTGCTGCCCGGAATACCATGGTATTCCGGGCAGTTTCAATTCAGGACCTTGCATCAACCTAATCTATTATTTTGAGAGATATGTTCCAATCACTTCGAATGTTGCCAAAGAGACAGAGGTATCTGTTGTACCCGTCTTATTATCCAGCGCCGTTAAGCGAATATACCTTCCCGACTCTGGAGTAGCCAAGACAAATTCCAACACATCGGGATCACCGAACACGGCTTCACCCAACGTTTCATATTCCTCATTATCCGAACTGATCTCATATCGGAAAGTCCCCTGCAAGGCAGGGAATCCGATACGGCGTGTCAGACTAATTGAGTTGACTTGTACTTGACGCAACATATCTATTACAATCACATGGGGGAATGGATCACCAGTTTGATAATTAGTGTGCCATATCGAATTGACGTCATCATCTAACATATTCGATGCTTCATAACCAGCCATTTCCGAAGTACAGCTAACTATTTGCCAACCTGTTCTATCCAAATTAGCAGGGAAAACTACAGGTTCAGACCACTCCGTGTAAAAAGTATCAATTGCAGCCGGTTCAGGGAGTAATAACGAACGACAAATAAACCCTGTTCCTGACTTAATATTTTCACAGATAGTTATCCTCTCCTCAGGCAATACCGTCAATTCAACGGCATTATCATCGGCATCTGTAAATTTCACTTGCGTTGCAATAACCTTTTCATCTGCAGTAGCCCAAGTAATCTCACCTCCATCTTCACCCATCACAATACTTCTCACTTTACGCGGGTTCATTCCCCCTTCGAAATCAGCACCATAACTACTTCCCGTTCCGACTTCGACCAGTGACGTATTACCATACATATCAATCGTATTAACATTGAACGTATAGGCTTTCTCTGGAAGATTATCGATCACCACCTCCATGCTATCTTTTCCTGCGTTGAAAGACACCGGCATAACCAACGAATCCGTACCAAAATTCCAAGTAATTACCAATTGCTCAACGCTCGTTGCATTATATGTCCACAAGCCCAATTTCACCCGTTCTTTACCTCCATATACAGCAACGGAATCGATTTTCGTCGCATATACAATCTCGCCTCCTTCAATCCATTTTTGATGGATTTCCATGAAATCATCACATGCGGTCAATATACCACATGCCGTGCTAAAGGCTAATATATAGTTGATTATCTTTTTCATGTGACACAAATTTAAAGGGTCTACATTCATACCGGTTATTTTACAATCTTGCCGTAGAAGGTTACCTCTGCCGGGTGAGCAAAAATTGTCATACCCCATGTTTCGGTAACTTCAATACGGATATACCGGTATGTCGGCGTATACTCAAACTCGAATTCAAGACCTGCAGATGCTTCTGCCACATCCTCCACTGTTTCAGTCCACTGGTCTGCGATTCCGGAAGGTTTGATCGCTTCACAATCCATGATCTTAGTCCACTCATCCCAATCGCCAGACATTGACGGGGGATCAACACGACCATAAACGGTAAAGTAACGAGGATTACCCCAACAGAAATAAGCATTACTATAATATCGATACCACATCTTCATACGACTCAGCATAACTTCCGATCCCATATCGATCGTAAAGGTCGATGGTTGCGCAGAGTTATGTCCGAAAGTCTCGACATCCCCATCAATCATATAAGTATCACTCAACCCATACATATTGAAATCTCCGTCGTTCAGCAACCTGACAATACTCATTTGTTTCGACGGCACCTGCTCCTCAAAAACAGGAGTCAATTCACGTCCTACCGGGAACAATGTATCAGAGACATTACCCCAATTATCACGAACAATGGCTGCAAATACGCGCGGTTCAGGATCATACCCACGCAGAGATTGATATGCAACAGTTGAAGCGGTGGGATAGATCTTGATTAGACTCATTGCATGATCATCGTTTTCCGCCATCATTTCAATTGAAATGGGTGTAGCAGTTGGATTTTCCCAAGAGAATCGTGCGCCTCCGAAATCGGGAGTAATCTCCATAGACCGAACTACTTTTTGCAAAGGAGACTCTTCAGGACGGATTGTAACTTCGATTGGATCTGAAAGTTCCTGAGCCCGATTGACAGCATACAATTTGACAATATGCTCTTCTTGATCGTTATACCCTTCAATAGTCAGAGTATTATTATACATAGAGGATTTAATTTCACGCACTTTACCGTCAGCCAATACATAATTAGCCTGTACATATAGGACATCCTCCGCTTGAGGAAGCGTATAGGTAATCTCGGCTCCTCCGGCAATATTCACAACCTTATCGACAACCACCGTACCCGGTTTGCCGAGGCTCGGAGATATGGGCTCAAGCTCCTTTTCTTTGCAACCAGGCAATGCCAGCAACAAAGAAGCATACAGCATATATCTTATCGTTTTCATGTGATTTTACATTTAAAACATTTGAACTACCAACCGGGATTTTGTTCCAGTAACGGATTGACAGAGATTTCATTTTCAGGTATTGGAGCAAAGTAATCCTTCAGAGAGAACTTTTGATTGAAAAGCACCTGAACAGTGTAATAATCTGTATTATTATCACTCAACACATTCCATCCAGTAACAGCTCTATTAAGTTCTGCCGGAGCGGTTTTCCATCGACGTACATCCCAATACTGAGCTCCTTCACAAGCCAGCTCGATCATGCGCTCCCGATGAATAATCTCTCGCATGCCAGTTTTAGTCAACGGCTTATCGGGTTGATTAGAATATTTCTTCCAACTTTCAACCACACCCTTCAGACCAGCCCGTTCGCGAACCATATCAATCCATTTGTAAACCTCTGCATCCGGTGCGTCTTTCACTTCATTAAGAGCTTCAGCATAGTACAACAGAAGATCTGCAAAACGGATTTCAGGCCATGGATAAGTAGTTGCACTCCATGAATCAGGATTATTATAACCACTCTTTAGACTGACATATTTCTTCGGCCAATATCCACTTGCCGAATATTTGCCCGGCTCATAAGCCGACGAATATTCTTTGAGTTTACCTTCGATATGCCATGTTTCCAAGTCGTTATCGAGTTTTCCGATACCATACCATTTGCTACGGTCAAAAGCTAATGTAGCATAATACCGATGTTCGCGATCGAAATTCAACGCGGCTGTTTGATGTCCCTTCTGAATATAATATTTATGGTCATCTTCCGAGGTTCGCAAAGTATAGCGATTTGCATAATCATATTCGACATCCTCTTCAATAGGCACCCCATTCTTAGAATAGAATGTTTCCGCGGTGTTCATCGACACGCCTAAAAATGCCTGCATCACCAAGATAGAAGAAGTCCCTAATGGAGGTTGAGAACAACGCTGGAAAAAGTCGCTCACCACAGCATTGATATTTCCCCAGATCAATTCAGGATTCCAACGTTCGGAAAACGCATTGCGCAACACACAATTGATACGGGTCGAATCCGAAATATTATATTGCGTAATGTAATCGCTTTCCTGATACAGACGAATATTATTATCTAAACATACTTTAATTGCTGTATCACAAGCGGCTGCAGCCAATTCCCAACGGGAAGGATCATAAACCTGATTAAAGAACGGCTTACCGGTTTCCTTGCTAATAAAGGACTCCATTTCAGTATTCCCGTTAAACAGGGGACTCGCATAAAACATTGCCACACGAGCTTTGAATGCCAAAGCAATAGGTTGCGTAATACGACCTAACTCCTGTTGGGTATTTTGAATCGAATTCGGCAAATCTTTACTGTTAATGACTTCATCCAGCAGATTCAGCACATATTCAAAACATTCGTCGATAGGTTTACGATAATGACGCACATTACTGGTCTCTTCATAAACCGGCAGATTTTCATCGATAATATGAATTGGGCCATAATAACGCAACAACCAAAAGTGCAGATATGCTTTGATAAATTTGACCTCAGCAATCCAACGACGACGTTCGGTCTCTTCCAAGTCACGAACTTTTCCAATATTCTCAAGGAATGTATTACAATCGCGGATTCCATTATACATATTACGGCCTCCCATACCTCCACTCCAGTGATTGATATATGGATTTCCCGTATTTTGGTATCCCCGGGCTACTTCCATTCCGTAAGAGATATTTTCCTTATTGAAAACGGTCTCAGCAGACCCCATAATTGCCGGATTCTGACTCCAGTCACCAAAAGGTAAATGCCAATAACAAGTTCCCAGATATTGTTCAGCCGTATAACGGTTTGAAAACGCATGATCCAAATTGGTCACATTGTCAGGGACCACATCAAGATAGGAGCATGAGGTAGAGGCTACGACTACTCCGGCTACCATCATCCATTTTATGATTTTTTTCATGATCGCAGACAATTAAAATTAAAATGAAAGATTCACACCTATATTGAAAACTCGCTGAACTGGATACCCCAGACCATTTCCGGCCATTTCAGGATCCCACAGTTTAAAGCGACTCCATGTCAACAGATTGGTTCCACTGACATACAACCGAAGATTTTCGATCTTCGCTTTTTGCAACCACTTCTGTGGCAATGTAAAACCTATTTCAGCAGATTTCAGACGAATGAACGAGGCGTCTTGCATAAACCACGTACTCCATTGTTCATTGTTTTCCACCTTATAGTTTGCCAAACGAGGCCACGTTGCATAAATATCGGGATTGGCTTCTGACCAGTGGCTATCCGCATACGCTTTCAGCAACGCATTATTTCCTTTATATGCATCACCTGTATTTGAATCCACAAACGGCCATGTCAGATTTGTGTCGATCCAGAAAGACTGTCTCGCAGAGCCTTGGAAGAAGAATGAGAAATCAAACCATTTATATCCCAATGAAGCACCGAAACCGTAATTTATTTGAGGTGTCGTAGGGAATCCGATAGGCACCATATCCAACGGAGTGATCTTTCCATCCCCATTCACATCGCGATATTTGATATCACCGGCTTTGTATTCACCCATCTGAACAGGAGAGTTGGCAATCTCTTCATCGTCGACGAAAAGACGTTCGGCAATATACCCCCAAACTTGTCCGATTGGTTGGTTAACCGCGGATTTCCATGGAGTACTGCTATAATCGGGTTCTTCCCATTCTTTCACTTTACCTACAGCATACGTGAAAGTACCCCGCCCAGTAATCCACAAATCGGGCGTAATACTATGCTGATAGTTGGCCTCGATATCGACACCACGACTCACCGCAACACCCAAGTTTGCTTGTGTCGGATTCGAAGCAGACAAACCCATAGAAGCAGGGACTGTACGATTAATCAAGATATTGGTTCGCTTATCATGGAAAAAGTCCGCCAACACAGTAAATTTATCGAACAGGCTCATCTCAATACCTAAATTGGTCTTATAAGAGACCTCCCATCCGATTTTGTCATTCGCATAGCGAACCGTCTCAACGCCTAAAATCGAATGAGATAATTGTTCACCAAACACCGTCGTACGGTTATTGTTCTTCATCTCGATCTGAGACAAATAGAAGAATCGGTCATTGGTATCGCCGATCGCATCGTTACCGACCAAACCGTAGGTACCTTTGAACTTCAACTGAGTAATAACCTTTTTCAGCGGCGCAAAGAATTTTTCATTTGAGATATACCAGGCACCACCGATAGCCGGGAAGAAACCGAACCGGTTATTTTTAGCAAAACGTTCCGATCCATTATAACCAAAGTTGAACTCCAAGAAATAACGATTATCATAATTATATGCGAAACGCCCAGACAAACCCAAGTTACGGGCTGGCAACGATGCCTGGAGTGATCCGCCATTGGCTGTTGACCGTTGATCCATTAAGAATACCAACAAACCACTCGTATTGTGTTTCTCACCGAATGTACGGTTATAGTCCAATGCAGCTTCCATATGAAGCGTTGAGGTAATCCACTTTCCTCCTTCTGCATAACTAATAAATTCTTCTCCTTTATGAAGCTGAGACAATTCGTATGAATCGGAAGGAACATCAAAAGGCTTAATATTATAATAATAAGGATCATAGTAACGAGACACATCATATTCCGAATAACGTGTCGTATTAAACATGACACGTCCGGTCAAACCTTTCGTCACAAAGTTAAAATCCTGGTTCAGCTCAAATTGGGCAAGCATCAGATTCTTACTCCAATCCTTATAGCCTTTCAACATCTCTGCATACGGGTTAATATAATTCGCCTCGCCATAATTACCGAACAAGATATGTTTATTGTATCGTGTCGCCTCATCCGGTTCATAATATGGTTTGAACAATACCGGGTTAGATTGCATAACCAAATTATACAATCCAGAACCTCCCTGCAGTGGACCGGTATAATCATCGAAAGTACCATTAACACGAATCACAGCCTCCGTCGTCTTGGTAATATTGATATTGATACTCGACCGCACTGAATATTTCTTCAAATCGATATTCGAATTGAAGTTATTCCGTTTATCCATTTTCAGGTTACCATTATCCTTGGCAAACGAAGCCGCGATATAGTAACGTGCAACCTGTCCACCACCGCTGACACTCATATTCACACGTTGGTTGATCGTCACGTCATTAAACAGATAATCGTACCAGTCCGTAGCCGGATACAGATTGGGATACAATCCACGTTCAGTCATGGTAATTTTTTCTGTCGTATAAGGCAGAATACCCAACGGGTTACGTGTCGATACCGATTCGTTATGCAACTTCATGTAAGTAATCGGGTCAGCAAGCTCTACTTTTCGGGTCGGTGCTGAGAACGAATTTTCGAAACGGACCGAAACTTGCGCTTTACCCTCACGACCTTCTTTCGTGGTCACCAAGATCACACCGTTTGCACCACGAGCACCATAAAGAGCGGTTGCAGTGGCATCTTTCATAATTGAAAAACTTGCGATATCGTCGGTATTCAAACGAGCCAGGTCATCGGCACTCAACTCGATACCATCAATCAGAATCAGCGGGTCAGCCTTTGCTTTAGCACCGAAAGTAGTAATACCGCGAATAAAGAACTGGGCATTATCTTGCCCCGGCTCACCACTCTGCTGATACGAAATAAGACCGGCAACACGTCCGGCAAGAGCCGTTGTCAAGTTACTGGTCGGCGCCTTCAATTCGTCGGGTTTCACCGTTGTGATCGAAGAAAGCACACTTGATTTTTTCTGTTTTGAGAATGCCACGACGGTGACTTCTTCAAGTTCGTTCTTTTTCGGCACCATCACAATGGTAAATTCGGTTTTACCGGCCACATCAACGGTCTGGGTTTCCATACCCAAAAACGAAACAATGATTTTACCATCTTCAGGGACCTTCTCCAACACGAAAGAACCATCGACACCGGTGATGACACCATTGGTCGCACCATCGATTTGTATGGTAGCACCAGCCATCGGCTCGCCAGCTTCATCGAGAATACGTCCAGAAATTTTTTTGTTCTGCTGCGACTCCACAGTCAGCTCTTCGGCTGCACCCATCACATTGAGGGGCAAACCCGCCAACAAAACGGATAGTACACAACAAACGAGCAACAGGCACACACAAAAACCATGTCGCCCGACATTATCGTCTGAAATGTGTTTCATGATTACTCTTCTTATTAAAGAATGATAAGCTCTATGAGCTACAAATAAGATGTAGAGAAATAAAACTTGTAAGGAAGACCGCCAATCACAGTACGGTCGTTTCAAAAAAATGAGTAAGGTTCATTAGCATGGGCAAGTAATTTTAGGTTAGGTTTATAATCAATAAAAAAAATCAGATCTTTTGCACTAAATCCGAAATTTCACATATGCAAGATCCGCAATTATCAGAAAGTAAAAAATGGATAAATAAAAAATACAATGGATAATTTAATTATATTTACTTTATCAATCTAAAAAATAATACACAAGATAAAAGCATACATATAAGGTATTTATTAAATGAATAGAGATTAAACACCTAAATTATCGCCATCTCCCAATACTCATTTTAGTATAAAAATACGATTATTTATTCATATCCGACACGTGAGATACACCATACACACCCTCCTTTATTGACGCCCCTAACCCAATTCAGAATATTATCCATTATTTTCAAAAAAAATCCATTCGTATTTTTATTTTTATTACGAAATTTGAGTTTGAAATTTTCTCACCCAAATACAACAAAAACAAATTCTGCAACCATCAGACACTCGCCCAAACTTTACATATACAGAAAGACTACTACCTACTTTTTAATTCAATAATCCGAATTATGAAATCTTACATTACAACACTTTTGGGGCTATTCACATGTGTGCAGTTGTCCGCCAATGAACCCCAAGCCATTACCACAATGCCCGACGGCAAAGCATGGGTTTTACAAACAAAATCCTCCGTCTACCAGTTAGGAGTCGGTCAGGACGGCGTAGTAAAACAATTATATTATGGTAATGCAGCCCGTGGTACCCAGTTAAGTAATCCGTTAGGAGACGAGATAACCGTTCGAGGAGGATATTCACAATATACACCGGCCATCGAAGCCATATTCGGTGATCATGTACGCGATATTGAATTGAATTTCACTGAAGCCCGAATTGAAACCATCGAAAACTACCCCACCCTCATTATCACACAAACTGACAAACACTATCCTCTTACCGTAACGGAATACCTGCGGGTATTGCCCGAATACGACTTGATCGAAAAATGGATTGAAGTCAAGAATACGGCTACAGGTAAAAAAGCGCCTTCCATATTGATCGAGAACTGCCAGTCAGGGTCGATCTTCCTTCCAAAAAACAGCTACGAGTTGACTCATTACTCCGGATCATGGGCTTGCGAGATGCAGGAACAAACCACCAAACTAACTCAAGGCACCAAAATCTTGGAGGTACGCAACTTCAAATCATTCGGTAGCTCAACTTTCTGTGTCCGTCCCGAGGGTGAGACATCGGAAACAGAAGGAGAACTGTGGTTCGGCAGCGTGAAATACAGCGGCAACTGGCGACTGGCCTTTACGCAATATCCCCAGAGCGAAGTCGTGATCGATCGCACAGCGACAGGATTGCTGCAGATTGTCGGAGGGGCGAATTTCTGGGATCAATCTGTCACGTTGAAAGGAGGAGAAACATTCACCACGCCGCGAATGGTATTCGGATATTCGGATCACGGCATGGAAGGCGCATCACAAAGTCTTGCGTCATTTACCCGCGAACAGTTGTTACCCCTCGCCCATCGCGACAAACTACGTCCTATCGTATACAACAGTTGGTTCGTGACCGGTTTCGATGTAAATGAAGAAAATCAGGTTGCGCTGGCTCATATCGCGAAAGACCTGGGCGTAGAGACCTTTGTTGTCGATGACGGCTGGTTCACAGGGCGTACGAACGGGAATTCAGGTATGGGCGACTGGACTGTCGACAAAAACAAATTCCCGAACGGTATCAAATCGATGATCAAGCGTATCAACGACATTGGACTCGATTTCGGAATCTGGATCGAACCTGAAATGGTCAGTCTGAACAGTAACTTATACAAAGAACATCCCGACTGGATTTTCCATTTCCCGAACAGAGAACGCCACATGTGCCATCGCGATCAATTCATTCTGAACCTTGCAAGAGAAGACGTATATCAGTATATCCACAAATGTCTCAGCGATTTATTGCGTGAAAACAACATCAGCTACATCAAGATCGACGCCAACCAGGCTTTGACCGATCCGGGCGTACCTTCATGGCCTGTCGAAGATCAACGCGCAGTACGTTTGAAATACTATGAAAACTTCTATCGATTGATCGACCAATTACGCGCGGAATTTCCGGATGTATGGTTTGAAAGCTGCTCGGGTGGTGGTGGCCGCAACGACTTGGCAATCTTGTCACACATGGACTTTATTTGGACAAGCGACAACTGTGATCCGGTAGACCGGACCTTTATCCAATATTCTTTCCTTTCGACCTTCCCGGCCAACACAATGCTCAACCTGGTTTGTGACGGAGACTGGCATGGCACACAACATTTGCTGGAATACAAATTCGATGTATCGATGTACGGATTGATGGGTATTGGTGCCAACATCGTCAATTGGACGGACGAAGAGCGCGAAATTGCCAAACGGAAAATTGCCCAATACAAAGAAATACGTCACATCATACAATTCGGAGATCATTACCGGTTAGTATCACCCTACCATACCAACCGCAGCGTACTCCAATTTGTAAGCAAAGATGGCAATGAAGGTGTTGTATGTGTTTATAATATGGCAGACTATCCCAACAATGCGATTACGGATACCCGGCGTACCCGCGTAGTCAAATTACGGGGTCTGGATGCAGAAGCGACTTACACTATTGAAGGGGATGAACGGCAATACAGCGGCTCCCACCTGATGAACGTGGGATATGAATTTCCAGTATGGGGAGCTCACCGCAGCGGGATCTTCAAGATCAATAAATTATAATCTATCGAATTTATTATTAAAAGAGCTCCACGGAAATTTTCCGTGGAGCTCTTTTAATACAAACACAGCTAACGTTTCCCAAGATCAAAGGAAAAAGGGCGGAAAATATTCCGCCCTTCATGCAACAGGAATTAAACTAAACTACAAAACAGTACAAACATTTATTTGATCTATAACCGAATGCTTACGCGACTTTAGCTATATAATCACGCACCGACTCCCCTTCTGCACCACGACACACTTTAATATTAGTTACGGGCACAAATTGATGAGGTACGAACTCCGCAACCTGAGCCAATGCCAAAGAGCCGCTTTTCGTACTATACACGGTAACAATCACCGACGAAACACTTCCTTTAGGAATCCTCGCCATGCGATTGAAGTCAGCGTTTTCTATGCAATCACACAATTCGTTTTTCTTATTGGTATCGTAAAACAACTGATAACGTTGCAATTTTTCACCGGTTTCAGCCAAAACAGGCACTCCCGTTTTATGCGTTGCATCAATGATAAGATTGACCAAGCCCGCGATTGCCAAAATCACCCCCGACAACATCAAAGCGGCATCCAAATCCACCGAGGGAAAGAAAATATCGATACGATCCGAAAAGACCGTGATCAGTACACCAAAAATCATCACTAACGCTGGAATCAAGAGGCTCTTTTTCTGACGGACAATAGCCCCATTTGTCACTTCGTAAATGGCATCATCAATAGCACGATAGGTATTCATAATCTTTAAAAATTAAAATTTAACGAATTTGAAATTGTATGGAATATATATAATACTCCATTCCCATGCATACCTCAACAGGCATACATAAACGACGACCGCACGGAGAAAACAATTTCCGCCTGCGAATAATCCAAACCGCTAAATGATAATTTTACGAAGCGAATAGACGTAATAGCCCTCTTTTCGGATCTGAGCCACATATTCACCGACATGTGAAGCCTGAACTTTCACGTGCACGTAAGGCACATGACGTCGAGCAG
>CASDSC010000043.1 GCA_949283215.1 uncultured Alistipes sp.
ATGGCGATCGTGTTGAATTCAGCGGCGAAACAGCCCTCTTCTTCGATCCATCCTTTGATTTGCTGTCCGATCTCGTGTAGATGGACGTGGCCCGGGACGAATTGAGTGAACGAGTTGACGACAGCGATCACGGGCTGTCCGATCTGTTCTTCCTTCATACCGTTTGCTCTCCAGAGGCTTCTTGCGCCTGCCATCTTTCGACCCGAGGTGGTCGTACTGCTTCTCAAAGGTTTCATATCTTTACGTTTAATCTTAACCGTTGTTCGATTCGTTTTCCGATTTACAGTTTACCGGAAACGTTCGAGAGCCTGTGAGGCCTAACACATCAAAATTATCCGTTCTCCAGGAGTAGTGTCGAGATGAGATTTCTCGAACTATGATACCCAATTTGACGATTTATGGGTCAAATGGTTGTTTGCCTTTTAGTTATGCGTCTATTTGTCTGTTTGGCAAAAAAACGGAAAATGTGAGAACGTGTTAATTTTATCCTGCAAAGGTAGGGAATTTTACAAAAATGATAAAGATTTATAAGACTTTTTTGTAAAATTGAGTATATTTCGAAATGTACGTTTGCAGGAATGGCAAATAAGATTTGATCGAGTTGTATAGCGAAGGGCCATGAAATGTCAGATCTTGCGATTAGCTAATAAAAATTGAGATTTTATGGGATATAGGGCGAGGTTGTTTTGTGTACTGATGACGGTATTGTGTTTGTATGATGTAAAGCCGTCATATGCTCAGTTCACCATTAAGCGGTCGGCTCCGACCGAACGGCGGGTTGAACCGGCGGTCAAACCCGGTATGCGCGTACGGGGTATGGTGACCGATGACCAGGGGAAAGGCGTCTCTGGAGTCGTGATGACCGACGGAACCGAGTTCACAACGACCGACGAGCATGGATTTTATTATTTGCCTGCCGATCCGGTGCGTAGCCGTATGGTTTGGATGTCAGTGCCTTCTGCCTACGAGGTGGGGAATGTGTACGGACTTGCCGATGGTTTTTATGCCCGTCTTGATTCGACCGCATCGCAGCGGCACGATTTCCAGTTGCGCCGCCGGGCCGATTCGAGTGACCGGTTTGTGTATTTGGCGGTTTCCGACCCGCAGTTGCAAAACGAACATGATCTAGGCCGTTTCCGCAACGAGACAGTGCCGGATATGGCGGCGACGTTGGGCGGATATCCGGGTCACGATGCATATGCTGTTATGTTAGGCGATGAGGTGTTTGACCGGATGGATCTGTTCGATGCGTATATCGGGGCTATCACCAGTGTGGGTGCCCGGTGCTACCATGTAATGGGGAACCACGATTACAATCAACAGTATCCCGGGATGGATAATTGTACCGATACGGTACACGTATATGCAGAACAGGATTTCGAGTCTCATTTTGGACCGTCCTATTATTCGTTCAATGTGGGTCAGGTGCATGTTGTGACGCTGAAAGATATCGATTACCGGGGAGCGAAGCGGTATGACGAGCGTTTCACGCCGCAGCAATTGGCGTGGTTGCGGAAAGATTTGTCGTATGTGGCTCCGGGTTCGTTGGTATTTATCAATGTGCATGCGCCCACTTCGAACCAGACGGAGCACAGCAATACGGATAATACGGCGGAGTTGATGGAGATTGTGCGAGGTTATCGTGTCCATATTTTTGCCGGTCATACCCATTTTTATGAGAACCGCGTGGTGAATGATTCGATCTATGAGCACAATATCGGTGCGGCATGCGGAGCCTGGTGGCAGGGACATGTGAACCGATGCGGGGCCCCGAACGGATACCTGGTGGTCGAAGTCGACGGCGATCAGGTAAGTTGGCGCTATAAGGCTACCGGACGTCCCGATGATTATCTGTTTCGTGTATACCGCCCCGGGACTTTCCTTTCACAGCCGGACTATCTGGTGGTCAATGTGTGGGATTGGGATCCTGCCTGGAAAGTATGCTGGTACGAAGATGGACAGTTGCGGGGGCCGATGGAGCAGTTTGCCGCCGAAGATCAGGACTATATCTCGATGGTGGGACAGGCTCATGGGTATGAGACGCGACACCTGTTCCGGGCGCAGCCATCCGCTGGAGTCCATTCGGTGCGAATCGAGGCGACCGATCGTTTTGGACGCACCTTTTCGCAGACCGTGAAGTTTTGAATCAAGTGTGGTTTCCTGGGTTCGTTGAGTCTAAATAAGCTTCAGCGGGTGTGAGATGGTATGTTTTCTCTTTTCCTCGGGTTTTGTTACTTTTGTGCGTTAGAAACAACGTAATTCGAATTTGAACGATGAAAGAAGCCTATAAACCATTTGTGGATGAGCTGATAGAGTTGGCGATCCGCGAAGATATCGGCGACGGGGATCATTCGTCCCTGTCGACCATTCCGGCCGATGAGCGGGGTCGGATGAAATTGCTGGTAAAACAGGAGGGAATCATTGCCGGTATCGAGATTGCCAAGTTGATATTGCAGCGGTTGGATTCCGAGGTGAAGTTTGAGCAACTGATCGAAGATGGAGCCCGTGTAAAACCGGGCGATATCGCGTTTTATGTCGAGGGTCGGTTAATATCTCTGTTGCAGGCAGAGCGTATCTTACTCAATGTGATGCAACGTATGAGCGGTGTGGCGACGCAGACCGCAGTGTATGTCGATGCCTTGAAAGGATTCAAAACCAAAGTGCTCGATACGCGGAAAACTACGCCCGGGATGCGTGTACTCGATAAGATGGCCGTCAAGTTGGGCGGAGGTGACAACCACCGGATGGGGTTGTTCGATATGGTGATCCTGAAAGATAATCATATCGACTTTGCCGGGGGGATCTATAATGCTGTGACTAAATGCAAGGCGTATTTGAAGGAGCGCGGCAAGAATATTCCGATTGAGGTGGAAGTGCGCACGTTGGCCGATATTGATGAGGTCTTCCGAGCAGGCGGTGCCGACCGGATCATGCTTGACAACTTTACGCCGGAGATGACACGCGAAGCGGTAGCGAAGATCGCCGGACGCTGCGAGATCGAATCTTCGGGGGGCATTACGATGGCCAATATGCGGGATTATGCGGCATGCGGTGTCGATTTCATTTCCGTGGGAGCGCTGACGCATCAGATCAAAAGCCTCGATTTAAGTCTTAAAGCCTGTTAATCATGTGGAGGAAACAACCGGTATGGGCGGTGAGTATGCTGACCGCCGTTGGGCTTATTACACCCACTATTGTCCTCGGTATGGGGACTATTTCCGCTATGGAGAGTAATCCGCATTACGGACTTAAAATAGATGCAAGGACGGAATATTGTGCAGGGCCCTCATCTCCGGATCCGGAAACGGTAACGCCCCGTTTTGACTATGCTGCGATAGAACGGGGCGAGTTTTGGCCCCGGAGCGTAGGGGGTGTTCGGAGTATGCGTGACGGAGAGCATTACACCGCAGTTGTCGATGGCCACATCGTACGGTATCGCTTTGCTACGGGCGAGGCTGTCGATACGTTGTTTTCGAGTCGGGCGGTTACGCCGTCCATATACCCCGACGGGTACGAATTCAGCGAGGATGAGCGTAAAATTATCATGCGGAGCGATGTGCGTCCGATATATCGTCGGTCTTTCACGGCCCGGTATTATATCTACGATCGGGAAAAACGTACTTTCGAACCTCTATCGGATGGGGGTCCTCAGGAACAGGCCTGCTTTTCACCGGATGGGGAACGGGTGGCTTTTGTGCGGGACAATAATCTGTTCGTCAAGGAGCTTTCTACGGGCCAGGAGCGTCAGTTGACCACCGACGGTCGGTTCGGAGAGATCATCAACGGGAAACCCGACTGGGTATACGAAGAGGAGTTTGGCTTTGCCCGAGCCTTCGAATGGGCCCCGGATAGCCGTCAGATTGCATGGATGCGCTTCGATGAACGAGGTGTGCGGGAATACCCGATGAACCGTTTTGATGGCGGTTTGTACCCCACGGTTTATAGTTTCAAGTATCCCAAGGCCGGGGAGCGTAATTCGGCTGTTGAGGTGTATACTTACGATTTCGATACCGAACAGACAAACCAGGTTGATTTGGGTCCGGAGACCGATCAGTACATTCCTCGGATCAAATGGACACCCCGGGGCGAATTGGCGGTGTATCGGCTCAATCGGCTGCAGAATCATTTCGAGGTGCTTGTCAATGGCCGGGCGATCTATGAGGAGATTGATCCCCGCTATGTGGAGCGAATCGACGATGCGACGGTTCGTTTTCTGCCGGACGGCGATCGTTTTATCGTTCGGAGTGAGCGCGATGGATATATGCACTTGTATCTGTATAGCCAATCCAAAGGATTGCTGGGTGCGATCACTTCGGGCGAGTGGGAGGTGACCCAGTTGCTCGATGTCGTGGACGATCGGGTTTATTACCTTTCGAGTGAGGGATCGCCCTTGCGGCGCAATCTGTGGTCGGTACGTCTCGACGGAAAAAAGAAGGAGAGGCTGACACCGCTCGACGGGGTCTATTCGATCATTCCATCCGAGGGATTCCGTTATTACATGAGTTATTTTTCCAATGCGACAACCCCGACGATCGTGACGTTGCACCGGGGCGATGGTCGTTTGATCCGTACGCTCGAGGACAATGCGGCTTTACGCGCTCGGATCGATTCTATGAAATTGCCGTCCAAGGAGTTCTTTACCTTTACGACAGCTGAAGGTTTCGAGTTGAATGGTTACTTGCTTCGTCCTGAGGGTTTCGATTCGACGCGGCGCTATCCGGTGCTGATGACCCAGTATAGTGGTCCCGGCTCGCAATCGGTAGCCGACAGTTGGGGCATGGGATGGGAAGATGTGCTGGTTCAGCATGGATATGTCGTAGCCTGTGTTGACGGTCGAGGAACGGGGCTTCGCGGAGCCGATTTCAAAAAGTGCACGTATCGGGAGCTCGGCAAATATGAAACGGAAGACCAGATCGCGGCTGCTCGTTATTTGGCTTCGTTGCCGTGGGTCGATGCGTCCCGGATCGGGATCTATGGATGGAGTTATGGCGGATTTATGGCCTTGAATTGTATTCTCAAAGGTAATGATGTATTCAGTTTTGCGATCGCTGTGGCTCCGGTTACCAACTGGCGGTATTACGATACGATCTATACGGAGTTGTATAATGGGCTTCCGCAGGATAATGCGTCGGGGTATGACGACAATTCTCCGGTTAATTTTGCTGATCGGTTGCGGGGCAAACTGTTGATTGTGCATGGTACAGGAGACGATAATGTGCATGTGCAGAACAGCTATGAGATGATATCGGCCTTGGTCCGTGCGGGCAAGCCGTTCGATATGATGGTCTATCCTGATTGCAATCACGGAATGTGGCCGACAGGAGGAAGTCATGTGATGCACCTGTTAGTCGATTATACGCTTAAGAATTTGTAATCTCCGTAAGGAATATAAAAAAAGGGACCAGTCATGTTACTGATCCCTTTTTTGTTTATACCATGTGCCTCCTTGTATAGTTCGGTGACAGATTGAGGTCTGTTTAGCTGTCTTTGTGTCGGAACGTAGCTTGTGTGTGGAATATCTGTTTTTATGTGGTTACTCTGGATCAAAAGTTGGCTTTTGAACGCTAATACCCCGACACTCTTTGTATGGAAGCGGCCATATTATGAATTCAGTATTGACCAAAGGGATCTAGTCACTTTGTATGTATTGTAATGCCCTTGTGATAATATGCATCCGTGGATTGTACTGTATTATGTGTTGGCAACGTGGGTCTCAATGCGACCTTTCGTAGGTAGAAGTGCCTTTTGTGGATGTTTGTAGTGTGACGGATTAAAAAAACGCTCCGTGAAGTGTGGAAACATCACGGAGCGGATTAAGAGCGAGCTATGAGATTTTGCTCGATTTCTACTCTTTGTATGGGACCCAGACCTCCATAGCTCCAGGTTCACGGTTGTCCCAAGTGTAATAGGGAATGAATCGGAGGGTGCCGGAGGCAGTTTTGGCATCGATGTATACGATCCCCCCGAGCATTCTCGGGTCTTGCGTGATGGAGAAAGAGGTGTTGGCGTTGAGGGCAGCATTGGCGATGTCAGGATTGTCGGTTTGCTCCAGACAATAGACGATCGGGCCGCGCTGAATGGCACGTCGTCCTTGGTTTGCTTCTACACGGGGGTCAGCTGCCACTACCTCGACAGGCATATCCATGTCAATGGTAACGATGTCTCCTTTGGCCCATTTTCTGCTGATGACGGCATACCCGTTATCTATTTTAGTTTTGACTTTGTTTTCATTCACTTTCAGTTTGACGTTTTTGCACCAACCCGGAATTCTGATACGCATTTCGAAATCGGTTTTTTTCGAGGGGTTGACCTGTAGGCGTACGAAACCGTTCCAAGGATAGTCAGTCTGCATATTGACCAGGACGTTTGTGCCGTTGAGCTCTACAGTTGTTAGGCTGCCGATGAACAGATTGACCCAAAGAGCGTCGTTCGAGGTTGCGTAGATGTAGTTTCCGATCGAAGGGAGAAATCTGGCGATTTGACTGGGGCAACATGCGGTACCGTACCAAGCCTGCCGATGATGGGACCCGTTGGAAGCCAGTGGGTTGACATAGAAGAAGCGGTCGCCGGAAAGTGAAACCCCTGCGAGAGCTCCGTTGTACAGGCTCCGTTCAAGAATATCGATGTATTTGGCCTCACCGCGTAACATGTTCATCCGCTGGTTCCAAAGAATCATGCCGACCGAGGCGCAAGTTTCGCAGTATGCGGTTTCGTTGGGTAAGTCGTACGGTTTTGTGAAGCCTTCGTTTGCGCCCGAAGAACCTATACCTCCGGTAATATACATTTTCGTGCCGATCACGTCGTTCCAGAGGCGGTCGAGTGCAGGCAGATAACTGCTGTCTTGGGCTGCGGTAGCCGCGTCGGCCATACCGGTGAATAGGTACATCGCTCTAACGGCATGCCCGGTAATCTCAGTCAGATCCCGGACAGGAGTGAGATCTTGATAGTAGTTCGGATTAGACCAGTCGGCCTTCCCGTGCCCCCGTTGGTCGAGCAACCAGGTTGCGAGGTCGAGATACCGTTTTTCTCCGGTAGTTCTGTAAAGTTTGACCAATGCCAATTCGATCTCTTCGTGTCCTGGTACCCAGTCACGTTTACCTGGCCCGAATGTACGGTCAATATGATCTGCAAACCGAGTTGCAACATCGAGCAATGTTTTTTTCCCGGTGGCGTCATAATAGGCAATGGCCGCTTCGATCAAGTGCCCGCAACAATACATTTCGTGCATGTTCATATCAGACCACCGTTCTCCATTTCCTAAAATATAATAGGTCATCAGATATCCGTCCGGCATCTGTGCTGCGGCAATCAGATTGATGATACTGTCGATTCGGGCTTCGAGCGCGGGATCTGGATTGTTGATGAGCGAGTATGCGGCACCCTCGATCATTTTGTAGAGGTCGGAGTCATCGTAAAATATACCTTCGAATTTTCCCTCTTTTTTTCCGGCGGCGACGGCAAAATTATCTACGCGGTGAGTTTTGTGGATACATTGGTCGAGTCCGGCAGCCAAAGTAGTTTTGGCATGGTTTTGTAGGCGAGGAGCCCAGAATTTGTCGGTTATTTTAACTTTAGCGAAATTGACCGGCTGATTTTTTAGCAGAGACAAATCTTGATCTGAAGGATTTGCTGCAAAGGTTGCGTTACTGATAGTCAACGCTGCCGATAACAGAAGTTGATAAAATTTCATATAATCAGAAAAGGTTGTTTAAGATTCGATTCTTCCAAAAGTAAAAAATATTGCTCAAATGTGGGCGATGTTGAAGAACATTGGATGTTTTTTTGTATTATTGATCTGTATAAAGGAAGGGATTCTCGATGAAAAGATTGGTGCTGTTGTTCTTGTTGATTGTTGTCGTACAGATTGTGGGTGCGGCACCCCCTACGTCACAGGATTTACTGGATGATACTCCATCGCAAAGTCGCGATATGAGTTTTCCGGGTTCGCGTATTGTGGTCAATCCATTCAATTTCAAAGCACCGGATGCAACAAGCCCTTCGGATTATTCCAATCGGGCGACCTTGCCTCTCAATACGGGCTATCTTTCGGAAGAACGGTCCGATATGCGGATGATAAGCGGTTTGCTTCATCTCTATCGATGGCAAGGGATCCGGGGTAGCCGGGGGCGTGTTTCGGTTCGTGTAGCCGATACTTATGATCCAACGGATTGGCCGGCCGAGGCACAGACTCGCGTCGATACGACCTCGGGAGGGATTCGTTTCAGTGTGGATGCCGATGCGGACCCAGTGTGGAAATATATCAGTCCTTTGGGGACCGTAGGTGTTGATATGACCCAATGTCCGACGTTGGTTGTTGCGATTAGTGCGTCTTCGGGCGATAACTGGGCGTTAAAAATGCGCAATGCGATGGGCGATACGCGAACGATCCGGAGCGATGCCCCGGGCGTTGGCCGTTATGAGTTCCGCCTGTCTGATTTTTGTCCATGGACCGGCTCCCAGGAGATCACATTCGAACTGTATTCCATAGGACGTGGATCGTGGATAGAAATTGGGCGTTTTGAATTGGTTACTGCCACGGGTGAACCGATTTTTTCTACAGCACGTACCTATTCTACGGCCTGGGCACCTCATGCACTTCCGTTCAGGGCTTTCTATCCCGATGGCTCTTCACTTTCCGGATCTGATTATTTTTATGACAATCAGACGATTATACGAAGAGTTGCTTTCGATACGGTAGGGCTTGGCTCCAATCCTTATTTTGTGGTTGTCGGACTGAATTGTGGTCGCTCCTTTTCGTTTCGCGATGGAGTGTTTGCACTTGATATGGGGGCTTATTCGGTTGCAATTGCCTCAGATGCATTTCGAGGAGCACGTGTCACGTATTATCGCACCCAACTCGAGGCAGAATATCAGTCAGGAGGCTCCTCATGGCCCCGCCAAGGCTATTGGGCTATTGTGGTAGACGCACGCCGGTTGCCGAACGCCGAGTTGCTCCTGTCGGTTACATTTTCAGGACCTGGGGCAGATCGTCAGGCTCTTGCAGATCAGGCTATGGTCCCATTCCGTAATGGTGATGCAGTGGCACGAGAGGCAGCTTCGAACCAATATTGGGACGAATATTTGAAAAAAGTGCCTGAACCGGCTGATTTTGCAATCCGAGCGGTCAATCCACGGCATGTAACACCTGCACAGATGCGTCAGGCCTATTATAAGGCTTGGGTTTTCTTAGGTCAGTCAGTGCTCGATCCCGTATCGGATCGGTATCCCTATCCGCAGATTGTGACGGGAAAACCCTCGTTATGGGACGAAGGAGAAGAACGTGCGCGGTATAGTGCGACGTGGGAAAGTTTGCTCGGCATGCAGTTGTACGGGTTTATTGATCCGACTAAGGCCTGGGATTCGTTTGAAGGGATTATGTCACTAACCGATTCTGTCGGGATGATCGGAGGTGAAAGTTTGCCCTCCCGGAAAGCGCAGACAGCGTGGGTTTTATACAATATGACGCGCGATACGGCCCGGTTGATTCGTGTGCGGGCTCCACTCGAACGCTATCTCGATTGGCGTGTCAAATACCCGCATTGGATCATGCATGGCGCTCCCGATCCGACCATCAAGGATGCGGAGTTTGTTTTTTCCGTCTTGACAGACATGGAGTTTATGGCTCGGATTTGTGAGGCCTTGGGTGACCCTACCGGAGCATTGACATGGCGAGGCCGCCGAGAGATGTTCTATCGCGAGATTCAGCCGTGGTTCTGGATCTCCCCCGAAGCCACCCCTGTCCAGTATTATAATACGGAGACCGAAGAGCGTTCTCCCGGGGCAACCTATTGGGTTACATCAGGCTTGGCGTGTGGAATGTTACAGGGATCGTATTTGTCAAGTATGTTGCGCCTGTTCGATACTCATTTTGATCCGACCGGTAATTTTGGAGGGGCATCGATGGGTCTGCCGAAATATCCCGATATCAGTTATACGGTGTATGGCTTGTTATTTAACGGCCGGGCTACGGAAGCTTCTCGTGTGATCGATGCCTGTCTGCGTGATGTGGTACGTTCAGGAGGGTGGTTTGCCGAGCAGTATGCGACGAATGGGAAGCCCTATCCTTCGGGAGTACGCCCATCACTGTTCGGAGCAGCAATGATGATCGATTTCATGATGCTCAAGAATGGTTTGATGTATGGTTGGGGTGAACCGATTGCCGTACGTTTCCCGTCCCAACAAATCGGAATCCGGGGGGTACGTTATGGAGATCGGGTTCTTGATTTGGAAACAGTCAGTGAAGGAAAATATCGATATGCGGGCAATTATTTGAGTGAGCCAGTGGTGCAAAAGATCGAACTTGGATCGTATAGTCCGGTTCGAGAGAAACGTCGCTCACGCAGTAAAAAGTAATTTTTTAACAGAAAAATGTTTGATGTGACATTTTTTTATCATTCAGAAAAAGTTATATTTGCCCGAGGGTTTAGCTAGACTGAACCAAGGATACATTTCGGAGGAGTGTACCGCATTTTATTATCTATTAACTACTAATATCTACAATGAAAAAACTGTCATTATTGGCTGTGGGCCTGGCAGCAGTTCTTGTTGCAAGCGCACAGCAGAAGAAGGAGTATACGACCTACATGGTTTCGAATGCTCACTTCGATTCGCAATGGAACTGGGATGTGCAGCAGTCCATTCGGGAATATGTGCGTAATACGGTTTTGCAGCAGTTGTGGTTGCTTGACCATTATCCCAATTATGTGGCCAATTTCGAGGGCGCGGTCAAATATGCGTGGATGAAAGAGTATTTCCCCACGGAATACGAGCGGGTCAAGGAGTATGTCAAAGCAGGACGTTGGCATATCCCGGGTTCTACCTGGGATGCAACAGACCCCAATATGCCGTCGGCCGAATCGTTCTTCCGCAACATTTTGCTGGGCCAGCATTACTACATGGATGAATTCGGTATTAAATCGACCGATATTTTCTTACCTGACTGTTTCGGATTTGGTTATCAGTTGCCAACGATTGCTGCGCACTCAGGTGTGACCGGTTTCTCCACACAGAAATTGCAATGGCGTCATAGGCCGTTCCATGGCGATTCGAAGGTTCCGTTCAAAATTGGTCTGTGGGAAGGTGTTGACGGGTCTCGTTTGATTGCAGCGCTCGATGCCCGCAATTATGGTGAGCAATATCACGGAGAAGATATCAGCCACAACGAAGAAATTCTTGATTTGGCCAAAAACGGTTACCACAATATGGGTTACCGTTACTACGGTACGGGTGATATTGGAGGCTCTCCCACGATGGAGTCTGTTGTTTCGATCGAGAAAGGTATCGAAGGAGACGGTCCGGTGCAGATCGTCAGTGCAGCATCAGATCAGTTGTTCAAAGAGTTGATGCCTTTTGAGAATCATCCCGATCTGCCGGTATACAACGGAGAATTGCTGATGGACGTACACGCTACGGGTTGCTATACGTCACAGGCAGCGATGAAGGCCTTTAACCGTCGTAACGAGCAGTTGGCCGACGCAGCAGAGCGCGCATCTGTGATTGCCGACTGGATGGGAGGTCTTCCGTACTCACAGCAGAAAATCACCGATTCATGGAAACGTTTTGTATGGCATCAGTTCCATGATGACCTCACGGGTACCAGTATTCCCCGAGCATACGAATTTTCGTGGAATGATGAGCTGATTTCGCAGACCCAGTTCAACGATGTGATCGAAGCCGCAACGGGAGCCGTAAGTCGTAATCTTAATACAGCCGTAAAAGGTACGCCGGTAATCGTTTATAATATTCTTTCACAGCCTCGTCAGGCTACGGTTCGTGCAGCGGTACCGATGGCTAAGGCTCCCAAAGGGGTGACTGTTGTGGCCCCCAATGGCAAGAGCGTTCCGGCCCAGGTCGTTTCGTATGCCGATGGTATTGCCCAGATCGTCTTCTCAGCCGATGTGGCTCCTGTGAGCTATGCAGTATACGATGTTCGTCCAGGAGGATCGACGAAATCGGCCGTGAAAGTCGGTGAGAACACTATCGAGAATAGCGTTTATGCAGTTACTTTGGACGCCAATGGCGATATCGCTTCGATCGTTGACAAACGTAATGGTAAAGAGTTGGTGGAAAAAGGCAAGGCATTCCGTCTGGCTATGTTTACCGACAATGAGTCGTTCGACTGGCCTGCTTGGGAGATTATGAAGAAGACTATGGATGCAGAACCCGTAGCGGTTACGGAGGACGTGAAGATCACGGCCGAGGAGTCGGGACCGGCTCGCGGAGTTCTTCGTGTAGAGCGCAAGTTCGGTAATTCTGTATTTGTACAACGTATCATCTTGACCGAAGGAGCTGCCGATGATCGTATCGATGTGGTAACCGACGTTGATTGGGATACCAAGAATGCGTTGCTCAAAGCAGAGTTCCCGATGAGCGTATCGAATCCTGAGGCTACTTATGACCTGGGTGTGGGAACGATCAAACGTGGCAATAACACGGACATCGCATATGAAGTTTTCGCACAACAATGGGCCGATCTGACCGCAACGGATGACAGCTATGGCGTGTCGATCATGAACAATAACAAATATGGATGGGACAAACCCAATGACAATACGCTTCGTCTGACCTTGCTCCATACGCCGAAGACCAATCCTGAGAACTACTGGCATTATCAGGATGTGCAGGATTTGGGGCACCACACGTTTACGTATTCAATCCGGGGCCATGAGGGTGCTGATATGACAGCCGCCGGATGGGCAGCCGAGTCGATGAACCAACCGTTGTTGTCGTTCGTGGCACCTAAACATGCAGGCAAACTGGGTCGTGAATTCTCGTTCGTGAAGACCAGTACCCCGCAGGTTGCCATCGAAGCCTTGAAGAAAGCTGAGAAGAGTGATGACTATGTAGTGCGTCTTTATGAGACAGCAGGCAAATCTGCCGACAATGTTGAGGTGATCTTTGCTTCGGAAATCGAGAGCGCCAAAGAATTGAACGGTATCGAAGAGGTGATCGGTGACGTGAAGGTCGATGGCAATAAGTTGATCTTCTCGACGACAGCCTTCAAGCCGAAAACTTTCAGCGTGAAGTTGAAAGCGCCGGCCGCGACGTTGACTCCTGCACAGAATACTGTGGTCGCACTGCCATATAATGACCGTGCCTATACTCCGGATGCCTTCCGCAATACGGCTAATTTCGATGGACAAGGCAATAGCTATTCAGCTGATCTCATGCCTGCAGAGATCAATTCTGATGGAGTGGTCTTCACAACAGGCCCAGTCGAAGGTCCACATATAGTGAAATGCCATGGCGAGCAGATCGAATTGCCTGCTAGCGATAAAGCCGGTAAGTTGTATCTTCTGGTTGCAGCGACAGATCAGGATCGTGAGGCAACCTTCAAGGTCGACGGTAAGGAATATACGGTGAGTGTACCTTACTACTCGGGCTTCTATGGCCAGTGGGGCTTCAAAGATCATACGGAAGGATTTATCAAGGATGCAGACATTGCCTACATAGGTACACATACGCATCACTACGATAAAGGGAATATTCCGTATATCTTCACATACATCTTCAAAGTAGCGTTGGATGTACCTGCTGGAGCGAAGACGCTGGAGTTGCCGGATGATCCGAATATCGCCGTGTTTGCAGCAACTTTGTCAGACAATCCGAACGATGTTTTAGTCAATGCGTTTGATTCTCGCGCTCTTCCTAAGGCGACGGTAGCGGAAGCAGAATAATCGATTGATATTTAATAGAGAGGGGGCTGCCGAAGAAGGTAGCCCCTTTTTTTGATCGTTTGTTCACAGTCATGTTGGTTGGGTTATACCGTATAACAAATTTGCATGACTATTGTGATAAGAAAAGTGTTAACTTTCTTGCACGAAACAATAAAAATCGAGAGACTATGAAATTCTTAACTGACGAAAAATTGACCATCATGGGAGCAGCCGGCATGATCGGTTCCAATATGGTACAAACGGCGATTATGATGGGTTTGACGCCCAATATTTGTGCATACGATCCCTATGCACCCGCATTGGAAGGGATGGCCGAGGAGATGTATCATTGTGGATTCGAAGGTGTCCGTTTGCAATGGACGAGCGATATTGCAGAAGCCTTGCGAGGCGCCCGCTATATCGTATCTTCAGGCGGTGCGGCACGTAAAGCCGGTATGACTCGTGAGGACCTGTTGCAGGGCAATGCAGAGATTGCCGCAGGACTTGGACGAGATATTCGTACCTACTGCCCTGATGTACGTCATGTGGTTGTGGTATTCAATCCAGCCGATATCACCGGCTTGATTACGTTGGTATGTTCGGGATTGGAGCCGAGTCGGCTCAGTACGTTGGCTGCTTTGGACAGTACCCGTTTGCAACGAGAGTTGTCCAGTTATTTCGGGATCGCACAGGATGCGGTGACGGATTCCCGGACCTATGGAGGTCATGGGGAACAGATGGCGGTCTTTGCCTCGACGACCCGTGTGGATGGCAAGCCTCTGACCGACCTGATCGGTACCCCTGCATTGCCTGAAGAGAAATGGCGTGAGATTCGCCAGCGTGTGATCCAGGGCGGCAAGCGGATTATCGATCTTCGCGGACGTTCTTCGTTCCAGAGTCCGGCCTATCTGTCGGTGGAGATGATCCGTGCTGCGATGGGAGGAGCACCGTTCCGATGGCCTGCGGGTGTATATGTATCTCAGGACGGATTCGATCATATTATGATGGCAATGGAGACGACGATTGACCGTAATGGAGTTCATTATCGGGTTCCACAAGGCACGCCTGCTGAGATGGAGGAGCTGCGTAGCAGTTATGGCCATTTGGTGCGGTTGCGTGACGAGGTGATCGGTATGGGTGTTTTGCCACCCATTTCCGAGTGGGCGGCGCTCAATCCCCATCTGAAATAAAGGGAATAGTTTTCTGTATGTGAATTGTTGTTAACTCAGGCTCCGGCAGGTAGGAAACCTGAGGTTATCAAAAGATCCGTACATTTCGTGCGGATCTTTTTTCGATTAGGGGTGGGATACGTTCAATAAATTTGTATCTTGTTTACATTATATAGACTTTCGTCGGTTAAAATAAACAGAGATGATGAGAAAATTGTGGATTTTAGCATCTGTTTTTATGTTATGTGGTTTGGGATCTTGGGCTGCGGGCACTGAAGATGATCGGGGAGATAAAATCCTGCTGGGAGACCCGTTCATCATGTTGTATGACGGGACCTATTATGCGTACGGAACGCATTCCGATAATGGGTTCGGGGTTTGGACGTCCGATGATCTGAAGAGCTGGAAACAGGCAGAGGGACGGGCTGCCGATGGCTTGGTATTGCATAAGGATGACGTATGGGGAGATCGGTGGTTTTGGGCCCCGGAGGTGTATGCGATAGACGGCAAATTTTATATGTACTATTCGGCGGAGGAACATATCTGCGTAGCCGTGGCCGATTCGCCGCTTGGACCTTTCAAACAGACCCGGCAGGAGCCGATGTTGGCAGAGAAAGCGATCGACAATTCGTTGTTTATCGACAGGAAAGGGAAGCCGTATCTCTTTTTCGACCGGTTTCTCGATAGCGGGTTGACCATATTCGTTGCCGAGTTGGAGAAAGACCTGCAGACGATCAAGCCTAAGACGGTCCGCCGATGCATTGGGATGTCGCAGGATTGGGAACGGGTATGGCCCAGTGTGAACGAGGGTTCATTTGTGATTGAACGAGATGGGACTTATTATATGACCTATTCGGCTAACAGTTATGAGAGTCCTTCGTATGGTTTGGGTTATGCGACGGCACGGAAAGTCACGGGTCCGTGGATCAAATATGCCGATAATCCCATTTTTCAGTTTCCAGGCGATTTGCAAGGAGTTGGCCACAGTGCGATGTTCACTGACAAGGAAGGCAATCTTCGCGTGGTTTTTCATGCCCATGCCGACAAGACGCATGTTCATCCCCGAGCCATGTATATCGGCACGGTACGTTTTGTGGAGCGTGACGGGCGGGAGGTGTTGACGATCGATCCCGATTATATAGTCCCGCGATTGGTGAAGTAAACGTGTCCAAAATAATTTGAACGCGGATATCTCTATATCGAAGATATCCGCGTTCTGGTTGGGTCTGATATAGGTTCTGGCCTTTTGTTCGGGTTGATCATTTCAGTTGGCCGAACTGTTTGTAGGTAGAAGGCAGTATTATATTCTGTCTTTGTGTTTTGATTCAAATAGGCCTAATTTCAGGAACTCTCTATTCCGTCAGGTTAAGCAACGCCTGCAAATGTTCTGGCTCATCGGTCGTGATGTAATCAATGCCTTGGTCGATGGCCCATCGCATGATATCTTCCTGATTTACGGTCCATACGTTGACCTCGAGACCGAGTTGGTGTGCTTCATCGATCCATGTCGGATTATGACGTAATACATTGTAGTGATAATCGATTCCGGCATATCCGTGTGCTTTGGCTTCAGCAGGAGAGAAATCCCCGTTGAGATAGAAGACACGAGCATTCGGATCCAGCCGTACCAGTTCATCTGCGATGCAACTGCTAAAAGAGATATAGTCGACCATATCTTGAGCCTTTGCCCGTTTCACCTCAGCGAGTGCTATCCGTGCCGCTTCCTTTTCTTTTTCGGGAGAGCTGTGGGTTTTGATTTCAAGAATCAGTCGGGTATTCTGCTGGCGTGCGCCTGTACGCAGATATTGGCGGAGTGAGGGCAGTAGTTCTCCGTTAGCGAGCCGATGGTGTCGCAATGCCTTATAGGGGGTATCTTCGATCTTTTGACCGTCGATCTGATTGTCATGGTTGACGATAGGGATTCCGTCGGCAGTTACCAGTACATCGAACTCCGATCCGTATGCGCCGATACGGATTGCGTGTTGTAGTGCACGGATTGAATTCTGGGTTGCGCCTTCGGCTTTCCAATATCCTCGGTGAGCGATTACGTGCGGGGTGTCTTGGGCATTAGCTGTGTTGATTAGTAACAATAAGGTCAGGCCGAGCAATGCGTAAGGTTTTTTCATCGTATCAGTTTTTTGAGTAGTTTCAATGTTGGGTAGGGTGGGTATTTGATCCGGAAGTCAATCCATGTCGAAGTGCGGACTACGGCGCGCAGGTTGCTGAATGTTTCGAAACTGAATTGACCGTGGTATTTACCCATTCCGCTATGGCCGACGCCACCGAAAGGCAACCGGTGATTTGCAATATGCATGATTGTGTCATTGATGCAGGCGCCCCCCGAGGTTGTTTGTGCAATCACATTACGTCCTTTTTCCTGTTTTCCGAAATAATATAGGGCGAGTGGTTTTTCTCCGGCTGCGATAATGTGAAGTGCCTGGTCGAGTTTGTCGAAACCGATAATTGGCAGTACGGGTCCGAAGATCTCTTGTTGCATGATTGGGTCAGAGGGCGTAACATGGTCGATCAGCGTGGGAGCAATGTACTGGTCTGCGGGATCGACATTACCACCGTAAATAACCGAGCCTTGTTGTCCGATTAGTGAGGCAACCCGTTCGAATGCTGCCCGGTTGACCAAACGGGGATACTCGTCGCTTTTTTGAGGGTCATCGCCGTAATATTGTCGGATATAGTACACCAACCGTTCGATCAAGGCTTCTTTGATTGTCGCATCTGCCAACAGGTAGTCAGGGGCGATGCATGTTTGTCCGGCATTGAGCAGTTTACCCCATACGATTCGCCTTGCAGCGATATCGAGATTGGCTTCTTTGTCGACAATACAAGGACTTTTCCCTCCAAGTTCGAGGGTTAGGGGTGTCATGTGTTCGGCTGCGGCACGCATGACCACTTTCCCCAGAGCGGGACTCCCTGTGAAAAAAATATAGTCCCATCGACGCGCAAGCAGTGCCGTATTGACTTCCCGACCGCCTTCGATCATTTCGACATATCCCGGAGCAAAGACTTCCGCGATGATTTTTTCGATCACCCGGTTGACCGAGGGCGCGTATGGTGAAGGTTTCAGCATGGCGCAATTTCCTGCCGAGATAGCGCCGATCAAAGGGTTGAGGAGTAGCTGTACCGGATAGTTCCACGGTGCGATAATGAGTACGACTCCCAGCGGTTGCGGGATGATACGGCTTGAGGAGCCGAACATGAACAGTGGAGTCTTTGCTCTTCGCGGACGGTTCCATTTTTTGAGGTTACACCTGTGCAGGGTTATCTCTTGCAGGACAATAGAGATCTCTGTCATGTATGCCTCCTGCGGAGCTTTATGTAAGTCGACACGCAACGCCTCGAAGAGTTGCTGCTCGTATTTGCGAATGGCGCTATGCAGCCTGTCGAGTGCGTCGATACGAGCAGTAACCTTTTGTGTAGCTCCGCTTGTAAAATAGGCGTGCAAACGACTGCATGCCCTATCGATCCGTGTGTCTAAAACATTTTCATCAGACATCGTAGCATGACTTTAGAGTGCGGGGGCTGTTTATATCTGACCGGAGCATTTGTGCCAATGCTCCGATACTCGTTGTGGGGTGTCGAAATATATCTACCCTTACTTGATTTTCTGTGTAATTTGTGTCAGTCCGTAGGAGGGATTTTATAGAGGGTAATTCTCAAAATCGAAAAGAACTGTAGAGAGGTATCGCTCACCTCCGTCGGGCAGCAGGGCAACGATTGTTTTTCCTTCGTTTTCAGGTTTTTTTGCCAATTCAGTGGCAGCCCAGAGAGCGGCTCCGGACGAAATACCCGTCAGAATACCTTCTGTGCTACCCAACAGACGGGCAGTTCTCATTGCATCGTCACTGTTGACGGTCATGATCTGATCGACTACGGTTGTGTCATAATTTTTTGGTACAAAACCGGCCCCGATACCCTGGATTTTATGTGGTCCCGGTTTACCCCCCGATAAAACCGGAGAGTCTGCAGGTTCGACGGCAACGATCTGTATTTTGGGGTTATGAGCCTTGAGTGCGGCACCCGTACCGCTTACGGTACCTCCGGTTCCGACACCTGCGACGAAAAAGTCGATACACCCACCGCTTTGTTTCCATAATTCTTCCCCGGTTGTACGTTTGTGTACGGCAGGGTTTGCAGGATTTGCGAATTGGTCAAGAATCACAGCGCCTTCAATTTCGTCGCGGAGTTTTAGAGCGCGAGCAATTGATCCCGACATTCCTTCCGCCGCAGGCGTGAGAACGATTTCGCCTCCATACGCTTTGACAATCGAGCGGCGTTCGATACTCATTGTTTCAGGCATGGTGAGGATCAAGCGGTAACCGCGGGCAGCTGCAACCATAGCCAGTCCGATTCCAGTATTTCCGCTGGTTGGTTCAATGATCGTTGCCCCAGGACGCAAAATTCCTTTTTCTTCGGCATCTTGAATCATAGCCAGAGCTACCCGATCTTTCACGCTGCCCCCAGGGTTGAAACTTTCTACTTTTATCAGAATGCGGGCTACTGTTTTTGAGCAAGAAGTGTATCGTGAGATTTCGACTAAAGGGGTCTTTCCAATCAAGTCGAGAATGTTTCGTGTGATAGTTGTCATATTCAGTACGAGATTATGTTTTGATATTGCATTTCCGGTGCCATATGCTATACAAAGATAGGATAAACTGTGATTGAAGCGTGCGTATGATGCGGTATTTTGCGAGTCACAGGAGCATGTATCGGCGGTTTTCGTGAACTAAACCCAATGGGCATGCAAATCGGTTGAATGGGAAGTCGAAATAAAAGGACAAAAGACGTTCCGAAATGACGGAACGTCTTTTATAAAAAATGGGCAATGCATTTGAAAAAACGTGGGGCATCACGCGCGACGTTTTCTCCCACTACTTACTACACTACTTTTTACTACTACCTACTTTGTTTTTGCATTGCCCATTCCAGAGATTGGGCAGGTTATACCCTGTAAATTATTTATACGATCGATCGTTTTTTTAGTGTTTCAGCGAAAGTTTCTCTGTACGAATCGGAAATCGGGATGTACGTTTTTCCGAACACGATTCGATTACGTTCGATTACTTTGATCTGGTCCACGTTGACAATAAACGACCGGTGGACGCGTTGAAATTTTGCAGGAGGCAGTTTTTCTTCGATCGTTTTGAGACTCATTTGAGTCAGAATCGAATGTTCAGATCCATCCTGCTCTTTCAGGCTTATTCTGACGTAATCCTTGACCCCTTCAATGTATTGGATATTGCGCAATTCCACCTGTACGAGTTTGTAATCGCTTTTGACGAACATACTACCGATTTCGGCAATTTGTTGATGTTCCGCTTTACGGATAGTCTCATGCCAAGCCAGCGCTTTGTCCGCAGCACGCAGGAATTCCGCATAACTGATCGGTTTGAGCAAATAGTCGAGCGCATCGACTCTGAAGCCTTCGAGTGCGTATTGTTCGAATGCGGTTGTGAATATCACCCGAGTCCGCTCATTGTCGATCAATCTGGATAGTTCGAGTCCGCTTAGCTGAGGCATCTGGATATCGAGAAAAGCGACATCGATAGGGAGTTTCCTCAACGCATCGAGAGCGTCGACCGCTGAGCCGAATTTACCGGCGAGTTTCAGGAACGGCGTTCTCTCCACATAGTTTTCGAGCAAACCCAACGCCAGTGGTTCATCGTCGACGATCAGCGTGTTCAACGTCATATTTTCTCGTTTTTCGTATTAATAATCAATTGTGTGACGAATTCGTCTCCCAATCGTTCAGCTCGGAATATATGGCGATCGGGGTACAACAAGCGTAGCCGTTTGACTAGATTGGCAATTCCGATGCCCGAACCGCTTCTGTCGTTGTCTGTTTTTGGGTGGAAACTGTTTTTGATGGTACAAATTACAGTTCCCGGTTCCTCAATCCGAACCTGAATATCGATTAATGACGGTTTTTCGGCACAGACACCGTGTTTAAAAGCGTTTTCGACCGGCGTAATGAATAGCAGGGGAGCTATCATGAGTTCCGGAGGCTGCGTAGGGAATGTGACGTTCAGCGTAACCGAAGCAAGCAATCGTAACTTCATCAGTTCGATATAGCTTTCCATGAAAGCCAATTCATTGCACAACGGGACAAGGTCGTGGTTATTATCATAAAGAACGTATCGGAGCAGACGACTCAAGCCGTGAACGGCTTGTTGGGCCTTATCTGTATCAATAGCGATCAATGCATAAATGTTATTCATCGTATTGAACAGAAAGTGCGGGTTGAGTTGGCTCCGAAGGTTCTGCAACTCCGCTTCCGTACGTGCTTTTTCGATCTTTTGTTTTTCGCTTTCGGTACGATACCAGTTTCCGGTCATTCGAATAGCGACACTGAGACCAATCGTGAGCGCCAACATCATAGCGTCACGAAGGAAAAAGAGCGAAGGAGGGGGAGGAGGTCCCTCTTTGTCCGTAGCTCCGGGTCCATTTCCGACCCATTCCCAATGGAAAATATGCCAAAAATGCAACAGTACGATACAAACAACGATCAGTCCGAGGTTGACGGCGATGTACCGCACGACGTGTTTTTTAAATAGAATACGATCGATCAGTACCCCGTAATTGAGGTAAAAAGCGATCATGAACACCGCTTGTACGACGACGAAATTCAGATACCGTTTCCACTCGAATCCACCGTCGCTGTTGTTGTAAAACAGCAATGGAATACAGAGAAGAAACCCCCATCCCGTGAGATGGATCAGCACTTCTGCAATTTTGCGTTTGCTGACAACGCTCATATTTTCGAGTTTGCTTGACAAAATTAACAAAATTTCTTACAAATGAAAATTTTTTAAAACAATTATTCGTATCGGATCGCTTCAATCGGGTCGAGTCGGGCAGCCTTTTGGGCTGGATACCATCCGAAGAATATTCCCGTCAACGTACAAACAGCGAATGATAGGATGACAGAGTATGGCTGGATGAAAATAGGCCAACCGGCGATGTATTTGATGGCTGCGGAGGCGCCGATACCGAGCAGTACGCCGATAATGCCGCCGGCGAAACTGATGATGACGGCTTCGATCAGGAATTGCAGCAGGATGTGATACCCTTTAGCCCCGATCGACATACGGAGACCGATTTCCCGGGTCCGTTCCGTAACCGAGACATACATGATGTTCATGATTCCGATACCTCCGACCAGCAGGGAGATACCAGCAATACAAGCCAGCAGGACAGTCATCAGGTCGGTAGTTGATCCGAGCATGCTGCTCAGTTCTTCCTGGGAGCGGACATTGAAGTCGTCTTCGTCACCGGGTTTGATCTTATGTTGTTCCCGTAAGATTACTGAAATTTCGTCGATAGCATCCTGCGAACACTCTTCGCTCAAGGCCGAAGCGTAAATGCCTTGGATGTAGTCGATGGCGAGCAGTCGTTTTTGGACAGTCGAGAACGGAGCGATGATCAGGTCGTCTTGGTCCATACCCATTGAGTTGTAACCTTTTGGGGTAAGAATCCCGATGACTTTGAACGGAATGCTGTTGAACCGGATCGTTTTTCCGAGGGGGTCTTGTCCGTTGGGAAAAAGTTTCTCTGCGACGGTTTTGCCGATAACACATACTTTTGCAGCTTTTTTTGTATCAGCATCGGTAAAGAATTCTCCTTCACCCACCGAATATTTTCGGATATCCAGATAGTCTTCATTGACGCCATACATGGTGGTAGGGGTGTTGTTGGCCCCGTAAATGGCTTGTCCGCTGCTGTTGACCGAGGGGGTGCAATGCGATATGTAGTCTGCGTCCCGGGCGATCACTTCGTAGTCGGCCAATTTGAGGGACTGCATGCTCGAAGCGCTTTGTCTGACGCCACCGAACCGTTCGGCTCCCGGATGGATCATGATCATGTTTGAACCCATTTCCGAGATCTGGGCGCGGATACTTCGTTTCGAGCCTTGACCGATCGCGAGCATTGAGATAACGGATGCAACGCCGATGATGATTCCCAACATTGTGAGGAATCCCCTGAATTTATTGTTGTTCAAGGCTCTCAGTGCTATTTTGATTAAATTGTTGTAGTTCATGGTGATTTCCAGTAATGGACATGTATGTTTACTATGTGAAGGGACTAGTATCCCGTAACGTAGCAATTCGTACTTTGCGACTTATTCGTCTTCTTTTGGCAGTGTGGCCAGCACTTCTGCTGCGGATCGGATGTTGTGATTGACCGTGTCATCCGTGATATGTCCGTCGCGCAGGGTGATGTTTCGGCTGCTGAATTGGGCGATTTCCGGGTTGTGAGTCACGAAGATGATCGTTCTACCCGAGGCATGCAGACTTTGGAATAGCGTAAGTATCTCGAAAGAGGTTCTCGTATCGAGGTTACCGGTAGCTTCATCGGCCAGGATGATAACTGGATTGTTGACCAGTGCACGAGCGATGGCTACACGTTGTTGCTGTCCGCCCGACATCTGATTGGATCGGTGATGCATCCGGTCATGCAATCCTACTTGGTCGAGGGCTTTTATTGCCCGTTCATGCCGTTCGTGTGCCGAGACTGCGGGATTGTATAGGAGAGGTAACTCGACGTTTTCGATGGCCGTGGTTTTGGGCAGCAGGTTGTATGATTGGAATACGAAACCGATTTTCAGATTGCGCAGTGTGGCCCGATCGTTTTTGCCCATTTGGCGGACAGAGACTCCGTCGAGATAATATTCACCCGAAGTGGGGGTGTCGAGACAACCGAGAATGTTGAGCAACGTTGATTTTCCCGAGCCGCTGGTACCCATGATTGTCACGAATTCACCCGGAGCGATATCGAACGATACCCCCCGCAAGGCATGTACGGTTTCATTACCAACGATGAAATCGCGGCGGATATTTTTGATTTGAATGATACTCTGAGCCATGGTACTACTTCTTGTCCTTATCTTTATTTCTATTCGGGGGTGTTGGCATAAAGGGGTTCGATTCTCCGCTAGGGCCTTCTCCTAAGGCAGCTTTCCCGATTCGTTTCGAGACGATCACTCGCGTACCTTCCTCGATACCATTACGCACTTCAGTGTAGATTCCATCCGTAAGTCCCGTTTCGACACTGATTGGTTTGACCCCTTGAGCATCTTCGGTCCACAATGTTCTGTATCCTTTTTCTTCCGTAGGAGCCGTCATGTTATCGGGCGTAAACCGGAAGGCTTTCGACGGTACGAGCAGCGTACCGAGACTTTCCTGTGTGGTGATCGAAACGGTTGCCGTTAGGCCAGGTTTGAGTTTGAGTTCGGGATTCGGGGCATCGATAACCACTTCGTATGTGACGACGTTCGATTCGGTGGTTGATTGCAAGCGGACTTGGGTGACGGTACCCTGGAAGATGTCGTTAGGGAAAGCATCTACCGTAAATGTTACGGGTTGTCCGTCAGCTACTTCTCCGATATCGGCTTCATCGACGTCCGCGATGACACGCATTTTCGACAGGTCGTTTGCGATGGTGAACAGGGTCGGGGTATTGAAACTCGAAGCGACGGTTTGACCTTCGTCGACATCGCGGGAGAGTACGACACCGTCGATGGGAGAGACGATGGTTGCATATCCGAGGTTGGTTTCGGCACGAGCTACTTCGTATTGCGATTTCTGGTATGCGCTTCGGGCGCGGTCATACGAGTATTGGGCTGTTTCGTAGTCGGCGTCCGAAACCATCTGTTTCTCGTGCAGTCCTTTGATACGGTTGTAGTTGCGTTCCTGATATTCGTATTCTGTTTTGTTCGATTCGAGGTCCGCCTTTGCCGAAGCGAGGGTTGATTCGAGCACTTCCTTGTCGAGTTCGGCAAGCAGTTGTCCTTTTTTGACGACCGAGTTGTAATCGACATAGATGTGGTCGATGATACCCGATACCTGGGTACCGACCTCGACCTGAATGATGGGTTCGACCGTACCGGTAGCCGTGACGGTATTGACGATATCGCCTCGTTCGACCGTTACGTATTCATATCCGGATACGTTTTGTTGTTTGCCGGGTTTGGCGATGAAGAAAACGATGGCCGCAGCGATAGCGAGGAGGGCGATCGTAATGATGATTTTCACACTCTTTTTCATTATGTGGGATTATTATAATTCGACGGGAATGTTTTGGTAGAAGTTGAGCAGTTGAAGCGACAAGATCAACTGATATTTGGTTTGCAGTTGTTGTTGCTGGGCGATCAGGAAGTTGTTTTTCTCGGTGAGCAAGTCGACGGTAGTTTTCATTTGGGCTGCGAATTGCTGACTTACGAGTTCGTAGCTGAGGGCGGCGGCGCGCAATTTGTCTGTGGCAGCCACATAACTACTCTGAGCCGAAAGTATGTCTTGGTATATTGTTTCGACTGTTTCCAGCAGGGCTTTTTCTTCGCGGACATAGTCGAGTTCAGCTGATTTCACGGAGAGTTGAGCTTTTTCGATAGCCGAGCGGGTTTGTCGGTTGTTGAAGATCGGGACGCTGATTCTCAGACCGACACTTTGGTTGAATTGGTTGTTGAGTTGGTTGAAGAACGTATATCCCGACTGCGAGAAATTTCCGGTTCCGGCGGCAGCACTAACCGACAGAGAGGGGATGCGATCGGCTTTGGCGATTTTTTCGCCTACGCGTGCTGCTTCGATGCTGATTTTACTCCCTTCGATCTGCGGCATAACCTCGAGGGATTTTTGGTATGCTTCGGCCAGGGATGGGAGTGAAACCAACAGTTGGGCACTGTCCAATTCGGGATAATAGATCTCGAATTCGTCGTTCAGTCCGAGTTCGAGCAGTTGTTTGAGTTGGAGACGCGACAGGGCCACGGCATTTTCCGCTGCAGTCAGCGCATAGAGGTCGCTGCTGTATTGGGCTTCGATCTGTGCATGATCGGTAATGGCGATCGAACCCGCATCGAGCATGGCTTGGGATTGTGCGAGTTGAGCTTTCGACGATTCTACGGTTTGTTGGGCTTGGGTAAGAGATTCTCGGTCATACAGGATTTGGAGATATCCTCGAATGACGGCAACTTCGATGTCGTTAGCAGCTACGTCCACGTCGGTAGCACTTGCTTGACTGAGCAATTCTTGTTGGCGTACCGTTTGATTCAGTTTTCCTCCATTGTAGAGTGTGAATTCGGCCCCCAGTGAATAGCTGCCGGAGTATCGTCCTCGAGAGTCGAATCCTCCCGACGAGTTTGCACTGTTTTGGTGGGTGTAACTTTGGTCGCTAGAGAAGTTCAGCGACGGTAATTTGCGGGCTTTTGCGGTGAGCAGATCGATCTCCGTACCGGCTTGCGTGATTTGAGAAGCCTGTACCTGGATGTTGTTTGCCCTTGCATAGTCGATGCAATCGCGCAAAGTCCATGTGCGTTGCGCATAGCTGCCCGGAGCGACAGCGAGGAGAGCCCCAAAGACGAATCCTGTTTTCAGCAATGTTTTCATGATGTTCGTACGGTTTTCTTTCCGATACAAACCTAATTATAAAAGCATTGCGTAGAAAATGGAATATACGGGCAGACCGTTTGGACCGACACAGATGCAGATTTTACCGATAAATGCAGCCAATACGGTTTTTAGTCGGTAAAAGCGGGTATTTTATCGATAGTAAGGTGTTTGTTGATAGTGTATTGACACTTTCGAGTCGATACCGATACCGATTGTTCAACGTCTTTTAGGAAGGTTTGCACGCAATTCTGCATCGAGTTGAGCTTTTGATTTACTGCTTGTTACCACATAAACTCCGAGGAAAACCAGCAGCGAGGCGATGGCTTTAGGCCAGCCGAAATGATCCTGTCCGATCATGACCGCAACGAGCGAAGCGATGAGCGGTTGCACATAGTTGTACATGCTGACAACAGTGGGCCGGAGCCGTTGTTGCCCGATCGGGATAAGCAGGTATGCAACGAAAGTTGCGCAAACGATAATGAATGCCAGTTGAGCGTATGTTTCCCAAGAGAATGCGGCATAGTTGATCTGAGACACGTCATCGTAGCAGAACGGGACGCTGCATATCGAAGCGTACACGAACATCCATTTCATGACCGTGACAGCGGAATAACGGCTGACGAGTTTTTTGAAGAACACCAGATATATGGCGAAACTGAGCTCTCCCATCAGACAGATCAAGTCTCCGAGGAAATGGTTTCCTCCACCGGATGTTTCGTGTCGGCTGTTGAGGATGAGCATCAGGGCGCCGATAGCGCCGATGAATATGCCGGAAACTTTTTTCCCAGTAATAGGTTCTTGCAGGACGAATGCGGCGAGGATCATCGTGATGATGGGGACGGTTGTGGTGACTACCGAGGCATCGATCGGCGAGGTCATAGAGAGTCCCGCGATATAGCATCCTTGATTCAATAAGATGCCGAAAAGCGAAGCGAAAAAGAGCAGCGCCATGTCTCGGTGGCGGACATGTTCACGGGGCATGAATAGCGAGGCGATCCAGAAGATCAGAGCCGCCCCGAACATACGGAGCAATGTGAGGGCATAAGAACTCATTACGCCCGAGGCCAACAGATCTTTCGATACAGGCGCGAACAGTCCGAAAATGACATTGGCACCCAGGATAGCCAAATGGCCACGATAATCTCTATGTTCCGCGTTTAACATCTTATGATTTGTTATGTGTGCGCCAAGATAATGTTTTCTTGAATTTGTCTGCCCATCGGGTTTGTTTTTTTGAGGTTGATGAGCAGAGTTCCAGCCGGACCATCAATGTTTTTAATGTGCTGCTTCGTTGATTTTCAGTGCTGTAATGACCGGTGTGTGATCCGACCAAACGGCTTCGTCAGGGGTTTGGTAACTGAGGGTGGCGAATTTCGGCGAGTGAAAGACATAGTCGATCCGCAATAAACTGAATAATCCTCTGTACGTATATAACGTTCCCCGTCCCTTTTCTTTGAAACAATCCACCAG
>CASDSC010000044.1 GCA_949283215.1 uncultured Alistipes sp.
AATCCCGTTTGGTATTTGCCCTCGGGTAGTACGTCGCGGCCGGGAACCGTCACGCTTACTGTCTCATTGAGGGTGCCATGTGCCGGTAAAACCGCCTGGAATCCTGCGATCGGAATGGCTGCGGTGGCTGTACCTAATTTACGCCATACGATTGCCAAACGAATCGAGTCGCCGTCGATTTTGATTTCATAAGGGTATGGATTGGTTATCGAGAGCGGTATCGTAAGTGTCTCCCCCGCAGAAACTTTTTCCAATGGCGTTTCCCAACGGATGTCAACCTTTCGTACCGGGTGAAAATCTTCTACGGTAGTGTAGCAGAAGCGTTCTCCCCGCGGTAAATCCAAGATATGTTCGGCATTTTGCTCGGGTGTTTGTACAATGACTTTTTGGCCGATCCAGCGCATATCGTCGTCCATCAGTTCATATTGGCTCGTCCGGTAGAAAATCGTGGGTTGGGCGAATGAAGGGTTGCCCGTATAAAAATGATACTTGGCTGCTCCCGTATAGCTGCCCTCGAACAGAACCGGTAGTTCACCGACCTCGGCGGCTATAGCCTTGTTACGGGTTTCATTGCCGAAAACCTCGAATTTGACCGGAGCATTGGGAAAATACATCAGTATGCGTAAACATACGACCAGGCCAATTGTTATGAGCGAAATGATTTTGAGATAACGTGCTACGCGCGGCCGTTCCCGGGCATAATCGAACAGCAGTACGATGATTCCGAATGCGATCGGAATGACCCATTGGGGTTGTACATACCCGCGGATACTTGACAGCAGGAAAAATACGAGAAATCCTGCAACCAACCAATACATGGCATGGCGTCCTGCATCTCCGCCTTTGCGTCGGATCCATCCCGCCACAGTCACCGGGAAAAAGAACGGATTGAATACGGCAACAACATTGAGCAGGTATTCGGTGACATACGAAATGTCGAAATCCTTGTTTCGTCCAGAAAGATGATAGCGGAATGAAACCCAGTCGTGGTCATATTGCCACAACAGGTGTGGGGTGATCAGAATCAGTGTGACAAGGCAGGCTCCCCAGAACCGGGGTGATCTTAGCAGGCGTACATTGGCCAATACGGCCAACAGTACAACCAACGCTCCGTGGTATTTGCTGTATGCGAGTGCGGCCATGGAGATTCCCAGCCAGAGGGCATCTGTCCATCGGTCCCGTTCGGAGAACCGGCGGTAGAATAGTAAAAAGGCAGCGGTAAACACCATGAGTGGCCCATCGGGTACGGCTAAAAAACCATATAGTTGCATAATGGGCAACCCAGCTGCGATGGCCATATATAATGTAACATCTTTGCGTGTCGGATCGTTTGGCCGTACCAGCAACCAGAGTATCCAAAGATAGATCGGTTGAAGAAGGGTGGAGAAGAACCGAACCCCCAATTCGCTGCCCATCCATTGTCCGAGCCATACCAGTAGGGCTGTCATCGGCGGATGGTCGAAGTAGCCCCACGTGAGATGCTGGGCGAACATATGGTAATAGGCTTCGTCGTTGGCCAGTTCGGTGAATGCGGCTTGCAGTACGTTGACGATCCACCATAGACCCAATAAGAGCCAGAGCAATGTTTGCGGATTCTGCGCGGACAGTGTTTTACGGGTCATAACGCGTCGATTTGATTGCAAAGGTAATGAAAAGGAGTGAATCGGCACGATACGATTTCTCGAAATTCTTATCGGGAAGGCGGTTTTATGATGAAATACGACATTTTAATCGTAGACAAAACGATCTGGGGTTTGCCGTTCTGGAAACGAGGTTCCTGTGGGGATTCAGGTTACGTTATAAGTTGGTGTGTGAATGACAGACGACCCTCCAGTGCCGTAGAAGGTACAGGAGGGCCGTCTTGTCTATTGTCGTAATTTCGCGTGCCGTCATTTGTTGATGCCGGCGGTCGGAGTGTATGGGGGTGTCAAGGAGTGAACGATACTTATTTTACTTCCCAAGTGTCGCCGCTTCGAAGCAGATCGTCAACGCAATTGATCATCGCTTTTTCGCGGACTTGAATCACTTGGTCCCGTACATTGTCGTCATAGGTTTTGTCGGGAACGTCGCGAATGACGCCGAGAGCTACAGGGTAATTCGGGTAGCGCATGTTGACAAGCATCATGTGGACTCCCGGATTTGGCTCATGGGCATTATGGGTAAGAATGTCGTCGATTGTTACTCCCCCTTCGCCAATTTTGGCGACCATTAGTTTCATTCCGATCTGGACAAGTCCCTTGTCGCGGTTCTTGCCGAAAACCATTTTCTCTCCGTGGCGCAGTACGATCGTACGCTCTTCTCGCATTTCGCGGTTCAGCGCAAAATCTCCGAAGGTCTTGTCGTTGAAAATGACGCAATTCTGTAATATCTCGACTACGGAAGTCCCGTCATGTTTGGCAGCTGCAACCATGCACTCTTTCGAAAGATCAAGTTCCATGTCGACCGAACGGGCGAAGAACGTACCCCGGGCTCCGAGTACCAGTTCACCGGGATTGAACGGGTGCTCGACCGTACCGAAAGGCGAGGTTTTCGTAATCTTGCCGAGTTTCGAGGTCGGGGAATATTGTCCTTTGGTCAGACCGTAGATCTCGTTGTTGAACAGCAGAATATTGATGTCGATGTTACGGCGTACGGCGTGGATCAGGTGGTTGCCGCCGATGGCCAGTGAGTCCCCGTCGCCGGTCACTTCCCAGACGGTCAGTTTTGGATTGGCCACTTTGACTCCTGTTGCAATGGCCGTGGCCCGGCCATGGATGCCGTGGAAACCGAACGTGTTGACATAGTAGGGAAAACGCGACGAGCAGCCGATCCCCGATACGAATGTGAACCGCTCGTGCGAATATTTCAACTCGGAGGCTACTTCGGGCAGAGCACGGAGTACTGAGGTGAGAATGGCATGGTTGCCGCATCCCGGACACCATTTGACTTCCTGGTCGCTTTTGAAGTCGGTGGGGATATAGGTGTATTTGAGGTTATTCATGATTCGGTTCGTTAAGCAAACGATGGAAGGCTTTTATGAGTTCGGTGACCGTGAAAGGTTGTCCGGTCACCTTGTTATATTGTTCATAACAAAATTCGGGTTCGCTCATGCGAAGATATTGGGCCAACTGGCCCGAGTTGAGTTCGCAGACCACGATCTTCCTGAAGCGGCTGAAAATTTCTCGCACACCATGGGGTAGAGGATGGAGAAAATTAAAGTGGCAGAGGGATACTGCCTTCCCTTCATCTTGCAGCCTTTTGACAGCCGAATAGAGGTGGCCTCGGGTGCCGCCCCAGCCTACGACCAGCAGATCGCCGTGGTGGGGGCCGATCGTCTCCTGGCGCGGAATATAGTCGGCAACACGAGCTACTTTCGCTGCCCGGATGTCAACCATCTTTTGATGATTCGTTGGATTGTACGATATGGACCCTTTCAGATAATCTTTTTCGAGGCCGCCGATCCGGTGTTCTACGCCTTTAGTGCCGGGTAGGGCCCATGAGCGGGCTAAACGTTTGCCATCGCGTGCGTAGGGCATGAAGCCTCCTTCGGGG
>CASDSC010000045.1 GCA_949283215.1 uncultured Alistipes sp.
AGGGAAAATCACGGTGATCGACCGCGAGGAGCAGATCCCCGCCGCTTGTGAATACCTGTCTGCTCAAACGCGTATCGGATTCGATACCGAAACTCGCCCATCGTTCAAACCCGGTGTCCCGAACAATCGTGTGGCTCTGTTACAACTTTCGTCGGCTGACCAAGCCTTTTTGTTCCGTTTGAATCTCATCCCGTTCTGTGCGGATATCCGGCGTATTCTTGAATCTCCCGACATATTGAAGATCGGTGCGGCCTTGCCTGGTGACCTGCGGGCTTTGATGCAGCTCCAGCGTTTCCGGCCGGGTGGGTTTGTCGATCTGCAATCCATCATGGGTGATTTCGGCATTCAGGAGGTGAGCGTTCGTAAAATGGCAGCTATCATTCTCGGTACTCGTGTGTCGAAAGCGCAACGTCTTAGCAACTGGGAGGCTGTGACGCTTACGCCAGCCCAACAAATGTATGCAGCTACCGACGCATGGGTGTGTCTCGAGATCCATGCCAAACTATCCGCTGTGGACTCAAAAGCGGCAACACGACTCTATGCCCCTGTGCCGAGTATGACTAAAATAAATGCGGCTTCCCCTTCGTCTAAAAAAAGAAGAAGGCATGTGCGTCGCGTGCATTCCGAGGAATAAAGTCGGCTATGACGAGTTGTTGACGGTATATTTGTCACAAGTATCCGTTGCGTATCTGGGCGTAGATGTGTCGATATGAGGAAATAAAAAACCGCCTCCGTGTAGGGAGGCGGTCCAACTTCGCATTATCGAGAAGTTATTTAACTGTCTGCACCAATTTTTCGAATGCCTTGGGGTTGTTCATCGCCAGATCGGCCAATACCTTGCGGTTCAGCGTAATTCCTTTGGCGTTGAGTTTGCCCATAAATTCCGAGTAGGTCATTCCGTTGTTGCGTGCTGCGGCGTTGATACGCACGATCCACAGGCTGCGGACTGTCCGTTTTTTGTTCTTACGGTCGCGATATGCATACGTAAGACCTTTTTCGACCGTGTTTTTCGCAACGGTCCATACATTTCCCCTTGAACCAAAGTTGCCTTTGGCAAGTTTTAAAACTTTTTTTCTTCTGGCTCTTGATGCTACTGCATTAACTGACCTTGGCATAATTGTAAAGTTTTACGAGCGTCCAGCGGTACGATTCTCTCGTACTCTTAGGGGCTGAGCCGTTCTTAGTTAAACATTGGTGTGCAGCGACTACTTAACAAGCAGCAACTTCACATTGGCCTCATCGGCCGACGAAACGAGACCTGCATACGTCAAGTTGCGTTTCTGTTTGGTGGTTTTCTTGGTCAGGATGTGACTCTTGAAAGCGTGCTTTCTTTTGATCTTTCCTGTTCCGGTGAAAGCAAAACGTTTTTTCGCACCGGAGTTTGTTTTCATTTTCGGCATTTCGAATGATTTTTAGGATTAAACAGCCTACAAAGATATGTAGTTATTTTCGAATTAACAAATCTCGTTGTGTCAAGTGTTGCGTTGCCCCAGGTGTACGGCGCTGGAACTTAGTTTCCTGTTCTCTTCCTGCGATTAGTGGCTCTGCTCAGTTTGCAGAGCTTATTCCGGATTGGAATGTGGGTGCAGATTGAGCAAATGGTTGAAATAGCTTCCTCTATAAAATAAAAATATTACCTTTATAATCTTATTCATGATAACTGGACTTTGTTTTATATGAATGTCCATGGTAGTATGTGTTGCTTCTACTGTATTTTTAACATATTTATTAAAAAGAGAAAATGAAACGTACACTACTTTCGGCATCGATTATTGGTATTGCGATCTCATTTCTGGTTGCTCTGCCTGCTCCGGTTGATGCTCAAACAGCGCAGAAACGAAAACCGTTGTCCGTCAAGGAATCCATTCTGTTGGCAGGAAACAATTTGTGTAATATACTCAATCCGGAAGAGCACTATCTGCCTTATTGGGAACTTACGATCCAACCCAATTATCGTGCCCGTCTCTCTCGCGGCTGGCCGGCTCATAATCTGGGCCGGTGGCTCGATGCCATGATGCGAGCTGAAGAGAGTGTGGGTCAACACATCCCTTCCGAGATGGAAAAAGCGATGACCGAGAATGTGATGCGTTTCTTCGATAACCCGGACTGCATTTCGCTCAATCCCGATTATGATCCGTTCGGTGGATATGACCGTCAGATCTGGGATTTGCATTCATTACGTGAAGGAATGTTGGCGCTCAATGCGTTGGCACGCTATCGTCACAATGAATGGGCTGTGGAAACAGGTGAGCGTATGATCGAGAGTCTCAATGCAAAACTTAAGGATGACGGTACCTGGGATCTCGAACAGTTCGATGCTTATCACAAACGAGGACCTGAGGTCATTCACAATCTTGAGGCTTGCGACACGCATGGACGTATGCTCGAAGCCGTCATCTGGTTTTATGAGACGACCGGTTCAGAGAAAGCCCGTCAATTTGCGGATCGGGTTGCCCGTTGGCATTTTGCCCATACGACACAGGAGGACGGCAAGATTAATCCTGATTGCCGGGCTGACCATACCCATTCGTATTTGGGTACTTTGCGCGGATTGTTGCTCTATGGTCGTCTGACAGGTCAGCCCGAGTATATTAAACGGGTTGCCGATGCATACCGTACGAATGTCCCCGTGCTGGTCAAACCGTCCGGTTATACGAGTCATAACATGGCTGTCGAAAGTTTTGGCGAAACTACTTCTCCCGGGGATGCAGTCCAGCTCGCCTTGTGGTTGTACGAAGAGGGGTATCCCGAATTCCTGGATGATGCGGATCGTTTGGTGCGGTGTCGCATCCTGCCCTCTCAGATTGTTGAAGCGCAAACGTTGATCCCATTCTCTTCGGGTACGTGCGACGCCTGGCGCGATCTCGAGCGCCGCATGATCGGTGCATACGGCGGGTGCCACTACCATTCGCCTCATGGCAGTAAAATGCCTGTCACGGATGTCACTTCGGCCGATGTGCATACCATGGTCGATGTATATCGCCATATCGCGGTTACACGCCCAGAAGGGATTGAGGTACTTCTTCATCAAGAGTATGAGGACGAGAATGTGCGGGTTGAGACTGCACGGGAAGAACAGGGTGTGGTCCGTGTGACGATGAAGAGGGAAGGTACTCTTGCTATACGTATTCCGCAATGGGTGCCTGATGAATCCATTCAGGTTACGAAAAATGGCAAGAAAGCGAAGTATGAAAAAGATCAGTACTTTGCTCGATTGAAATCGCAACCGGCTGGTACCGTGATCGAATTGCGGTACGCTCTGCCTGAATATGAGACCAAGGAGACTGATCAGGGGGTTGAATATACGGTATACTGGAAAGGTGACGATGTGGTTGGTATTTCACCCAATACCTCATTTTTCCCATTGTTTCCCGACGCACCGGCAAAATAATCCTCCTCGGACAAGCCTCGCTTGTCATACGAATAAGAGCCATGGAAGCACTGATAGCTTCTATGGCTCTTTGAGTTTCAGCCCTACATTCAATCTTTGGTATGTCTGTTTGATGTCGGGTTTGTTGGGTTGCTTTATTGCGCTTCATGCGAACCTGCGGATGTCCCCGGTCGTTTGTCGGTCCTCTGTCTCTGGGTGGTAATCAGATACATTCGATCGTATAAGTAAAACTGTCGGCCCTGTAATAGCCGATATTATATTCTACTGGACGTCCTTCAGCATCATAGACATATCTTTTGCGGACTAAGATCGGATCGCCGGGGTTGATTTCCAGTTTGCCTGCAATAAACTCATCGGCTCCGGCAGCGCTTATCTCTTCTTTGGAACGTTTTACAATGATATTATAGTCACGTGCCAAAATGTCGTATAACGGTTGGTTGAAATTTTCGTTGCCCGTCAGGCCGATGGATGGATTGAAAGCTGAGACAAAATAGACAAATGGAAACTCTTTTTTCCCACGCAATCTTTTTAACCAAAGTACTCTCGTTTGGGGTGATACATTGAAAAAGCTGGCAATATCGTTGCTGGGTAGGGCCCACGAAATATGCAACTCGAAATTATACACTTCGATACCCAGCATTTTCATCTCCTGCGAAAAACTCATCCATTTGCTGGCTTCACTGAGCACTCGTTTTTGTGCCACTTTCGTGCCGTATCCTTTTTTGCGTACAAGCAAGCCTTCGTTTACCAATGTATTGATCGCTTGTCGCAAGGTGTTGCGCGAAATGTTCAATTGTTTGGACAAATCTACCTCCTTGGGAAGAAGTAGTCCGTTTTTGTATACCTCTTTTTCGATCAATGCCCTAAGCAGCGTTTCTGCCTGGACGTGTAATGGTATAGAACTGTTGTGGTCGACAGCTAATTTCATGGCAATACATATTATATTTCAAAATTAATGCTAATTTTTCGATATTACAACAGATAAAAATCTTGTGATATCCTTTCATTATCCAGATATATTCAATATATTTGCCACATCGTGCATGTTTAAACATATATGACAATCGTGTGGTGTATGTTCTTTGGTCTGGGCTCGATTTATTGATCTCAGTCGAGATACAACACCTGTAAATAATTGCAATTATAACAAACACAATGACGATAATGAAGGAGATTATTATGCCGGCCCAGATTTTCAGTGGAAAAACGCTTGCCGGCGAACAGATTGGCCACACTATCCGAACCGTCGGACAAATACGGGATATATTTGCTGAAGGTGTGACCCTTTCAGAGTCGCAGGCTCGTGAGACAGCCTATGTAGTCAGCAGTTACCTGCCCGTTGATGAAGGAACCGCAGGTGGCCTGTTTTTCGGAATCACAGAACTATATCCGGGCAAGGTGGGCAGTGAATATTACATGACCAAAGGACATTTTCATAGTCGGAAAGATACGGCCGAGTTTTATTGGGGGATTGAAGGAGAAGGCGTGTTGATCCTGATGGATGCGGAACGTCGCATATGGGGTGAACGGATGTTCCCTGGAAGCCTCCATTATATTCCAGGAAATGTGGCGCATAGAGTTGCCAATACCGGAAATACGATCTTGTCGTTCGGTGCTTGTTGGCCCTCAGATGCCGGGCATGACTACGGATCGATCGAACAAGCGGGATTTGCCGCACGCCTCAAAGAGGTCGATGGACACCCAACTTTCGTTACACCATGAGTGCGTTTAATAAATACGCTATAGGAATCGATCTCGGGGGAACCGTGATCAAGATCGGTTTGGTTGCCGAAGAGCGTGTACTGGCCATCGGAACCCTGCCCGCCGAATCTGCAACCGGGCTGGCGGCACGTCTCCCCGCTATCGACGAAACGATTCATGGGCTTCTGACACAGGAGGGCGTTCATTCCAGCGCATTCGCTGGTGTCGGCCTGAGTTTCCCTGGATTGGTCGATGTGTCGCGTGGTGTAGCTCTGTCGACCAATGCGAAATACGACGATGCGACGACACTCGATCTGTCAGCGTGGGGGCATCGTTTCGGCGGGAGATTCTTTATGGACAATGATGCACGGATGGCTGCGGCGGGTGAATGGAGATACGGTGCGGGTCGGGGAACTGACGATATGGTGATGATGACACTCGGTACAGGGGTTGGATGTGGGGTGATTATGAGAGGAAAACTGGTGCGTGGGGCCCACTATCAGGCCGGATGTCTCGGAGGCCACCTGATTGCGGACTACCGGGGACGTCGGTGCAGTTGCGGTAATCAGGGATGTATCGAAGCGATGGCCTCGTCTTTTTTTCTGGACCGGATCGTACAGGAAGATTCTCGCATAAGCGACGATTTTTATCAGCGTCACCGGCCTTTCGATTTCAAGAAACTGTTTGCGTTGGCTGCTGCAGGTGATTCCGAGGCAATCATAGTGCGGGACGAATGTATGGATGTCTGGTCGGCCGGTGTGATCAATCTGATACATGCCTACGATCCTGAAACGGTAGTGCTCGGAGGGGGCATCATGCGCAGTGCCGATGTCATTCTTCCCCATATCCGCAGGAAAGTGGATGAACTGGCATGGACTCCATGGGGAAAAGTAGACATTGTTTCCTCCGAATTAGGTGACAATGCAGCCATACTGGGTGTTGCCTATTGCGTCACACATCAATCATTATGAACGACATGGATACACAAAAAACGATACGATCAAATTACGATAAATTTCCGGCCGTCAAGGTGGCTCCGGCATTTGGAGAGTGTCTGACAGGTTGGGATTCTATTACCAGTACATTGAACCATAGCATGCAAGTGTTACGTGGGTCCAAGGCTCAAACGGACTCACAGTACACGGCTACCTGTCTGGTGGTCGAATGCTATAACGGTGTAAATGACCGGGAAGTGCGTGAAGTTCTTAAGTGCCGTATCGAACACTCGTTATGGATCGATACGGCTGATGTGATGCTGCCACCGGCTGAAATTGACGCCTTTTTCCGTGCGGACATTACGGATGATGAACTGTTCGGATATCTTACTCGGTACCATATCGATGCCTATTTCGATCCGGTGAAAGTTGCTTCCGCTCAGGAACGCATAGCGTCTGCAGAAGGGAGTGTTGTGATCTACGGGGTGGGAGCCGCCTATGTGGCCCCCCATATCGACCTGTTGGTGTACGCCGACATGGCGCGTTGGGAGATTCAGATGCGATACCGTCGGGGCGAGGTCGGGAATATCGGTGCGGACAACGCCCACGAACGGGCGTCGCTCAAATACAAGCGGGGATTTTTCGTCGACTGGAGAATTTGTGACCGTTGGAAAAAAATCCTGATGCCCCGGTGGGACTACCTGCTCGACACGAACCAGGCGGGTCAGCCGAAGATGTGTACGGGGGAGGCCGTGCGTGCGACTTTGGCCGCGACGGCCAGGCGTCCGTTCCGAGTGGTGCCTTTTTTTGATCCGGGGCCGTGGGGCGGACAATGGATGAAGGAGGTGTGCGATCTCGACCGGTCGGAACAGAATTTTGCCTGGTGTTTCGACTGTGTTCCCGAAGAGAACAGCTTGCTGCTCGCCTTTCCGAATGCGACGATCGAAATTCCGTCGATCGACCTGGTTTTTGCTCAGCCACGAGCTTTGTTGGGCGATCCGGTACATGGACGCTTCGGGGATGAATTTCCGATCCGATTCGATTTTCTGGACACGATGCAGGGCGGGAACCTGAGCCTTCAGGTCCATCCCCTGACGGAATACATTCAGGAAAAATTCGGCATGCACTATACCCAGGACGAAAGTTACTACCTGCTCGATGCGAAAGAGGATGCTTGCGTATATTTGGGTTTGAAAAATGGGGTAGATCCGCAAGCTATGCTTGATGAGCTAAGGGCCGCGCAACAATCGGGACATTTCGATGCTGAACGGCATGTAGGAGTCTATCCGGTCAAAAAACACGACCATGTATTGATCCCGGCCGGTACGATACATTGTTCGGGGGCCAACAGCATGGTTCTCGAGATCAGCGCCACGCCTTTTATTTTCACTTTCAAACTATGGGATTGGGGGCGTTTGGGTCTCGACGGCCGACCGCGCCCGATCAATATCGCCCATGGAGCCAATGTGATCCAATGGGAGCGGACCGAGGATTGGGTGCGCGGCAACCTGCTCAACCGAGTCCGTCCCATTGCATCGGGCGAGGGTTGGCGAACCGAAAGAACGGGACTGCACGAACGGGAGTTTATCGAGACCGAACGTACCTGGTTTACCGGTAAAGCACCCATGCACACGGGCGGAGGGGTCAATGTACTCAATCTGGTCGAAGGGCGCGAAGCGATCGTCGAGAGTCCCGACGGGTCATTCGAACCGATGGTGGTCCACTATGCCGAGACCTTCATCATTCCGGCTGCCGTAGGAGCCTACACGATCCGTCCGTACGGAGAAGCTGAAGGAACCGAATGCGGCGTGATCAAGGCATTTGTAAGATTTAACGTGTAAAGCCATTATATCATGAAATTTAATCCAGGATTTGGAATCCGACCCGTATACAACCCGATGGGTTTTGAATATGATTCGGACTGTTTCGGTCCGAGCGTCGAAAACCGGACGCTCGATGCGATCCGTGGCAGCCTGCGCGATCCGCAAGCCTCAGGCCCTGCCATTGTATATTCCATCGCGATGGATGTTGGCAAACGCTGCCACCTTCCGCTGCTCGAACGCATGCACCTGCTTTATGGCGTAGTGATGTATGCTCCCGGCGCAATCGGTCATGAACCGGTCCGCAGCCAGGGCCATATTCACAAGATTTCGTCCTGGAGCGGCTGCTCGACCCCCGAAGTCTATGAGATCTGGGACGGGGAGGCGATCATCTACATGCAGGAGTCCGGGGATGACGATCCAGGTCG
>CASDSC010000046.1 GCA_949283215.1 uncultured Alistipes sp.
CCATGGCTGAGGAGCGTTCCGAAATCAAACGGGGTATTTTGATCCGGGTCCGGTGGCTGTATATCGCCTTTTTCCTGACCGGGGTGGCTATCATTGCTCGTATTCTGTACATCCAAAACGGTCCAGAAAGTGCCGAACTGAGGAAAAGTGCCGCCCGAATCACCTATGAACGTCGTACGATCGAAGCTGACCGGGGCGATGTCTTGGCGGTGGACGGACGTATCCTGGCGACCTCTGTCCCGATGTTCGAAATCCGCATGGACTTTGCGGCTCAAGGCATTGTCGATTCGGTGTTCGACCGTAATGTCGATTCGTTAGCTATATGTCTGGCTTCATTTTTCGGAGACAAAAGCAGCGGGGCTTATCGCTCGATGTTGCGAAATATGCGGCGGAACAAGACTGCGAATCGCTATGCCTTGATTTCGCCGCGTCGGGTCAATTATCTTGAAAAAAATACGATCAGCCGTTTCCCTCTTTTCCGTCTGGGGGCAAACAAAGGCGGTTTTATCCCGGTACAGATCAACAAAAGACTCTATCCGCATGGATCGTTGGCGCGTCGGACCATTGGCATTGTCAATGAGGATGGGGTGCGCGTAGGGGTCGAAGGTGCTTTCGACCATGAATTGCGGGGCAAAGACGGTAATGTGCTGATGCAGCGTGTGTCGGGTAGTTTCAAGGTGCCGGTTCCTGATGATGAAAACGTCGATCCAATCGACGGAATCGATGTGGTGACAACGCTCGATGTCGATATTCAGGACGTAGCTGAGACTGCCTTGCGGCACCAGCTCGAATTGGGGGATGCCGACTGGGGTTCCGTCGTGCTGATGGAGGTCGAGACGGGGGAGATCCGGGCAATGGCCAATTTGACCCGAAAGGGCGAGGGCAAATATGTCGAAGATTTCAATTATGCCATAGGTATGAATCTCGAACCGGGATCGACGTTCAAACTGGCCTCGCTGATTACCTTGCTCGAAGACGGCGGTATGTCGCTGACCGATACGATTGACATGGGAAGCGGTACTGCGATGGTTGGCCGCGTGAAAGTGGTCGATACCCACGGTTATGGGGTGGGGTCGTTGCGCCGCGTGTTCGAGGTATCCTCGAATATCGGGTTTGCCAAAGCGGTCAATAGCGTGTATGCCGATGATCCGAAACGATTTGTCGATTTCATTTGCAAGATGGGAATGGACAAACCCCTCGGGATACAGATTCCGGGTGAGGCAACACCGCAGATCAAGCATCCGGGCGACCGATGGTGGGACGGAATGACGCTGACGATGATGTCGTACGGCTATGCGTTGCGGGTGACCCCGATGAAAACACTGGCACTGTTCAATGCTGTCGCCAACGGGGGTAAGATGATCAGTCCGTTACTGGTGAAGGAGCTGCGTCAATATGGACAGACGATACGAACGTTCCGCTCGGAAGTGATCAATCCTTCGATCTGTTCGAAACGTACGTTGGCCGACGTGCAAAGCTGTCTCGAAGGTGTGGTCGATGAAGGTACGGCACGATACGCATTGAAAAATCCCTATTATAAAGTGGCCGGTAAAACCGGTACCGCTCAGATCGCGATGGGACGGGGTGGATATATCGATGCCCGTGGAGGTCGCCATTATTTGGCGTCGTTGGTTGGGTATTTCCCCGCCGAGGCCCCGAAATATTCTTGTATTGTCGTAATCAAGACCTATCATGGCCCAGGACGCCGTGGTACGTATTACGGCGCGTCGCTGGCAGGACCTGTGTTCCGTGCTATTGCCGACCGGGTCTATGCCCAGAGTACTGATTGGCAGCCTGTACTGTCTGATGTGAAAGGGGAAAAGGATGAGCAGCCGTTGCTGAAAGGCGGTCGCACGGCTGAGATTCGTACCGTGGCGGATAAATTGTCGATCCCGCTCGTCGGTATGCGTCAGGCGCGCGATTGGAGTGCCGTGATCGAAGATGATTCGGTGGGAGTTATGTTGCAATCGGTGGAGGTGGATGGCCGTGTGCCGGATGTCCGGGGAATGGGCCTCAAAGAGGCGATCTATCTCATGGAGAAAAATGGGGTGACAGTGACATTTTCCGGTCAGGGTCGTGTGGTCAGCCAGTCGGTCAAGGCAGGTAC
>CASDSC010000047.1 GCA_949283215.1 uncultured Alistipes sp.
AGCTGCGAGGAGCGAAATGATTCGTACCCCCAATATTTCTTCAATATATTGTAATACAGCCTATCCATTTGTTACATTTGAAACAAAAAAAATCAAACTCTCACTGAACCCACAACAAGTTTACGGGTAACCAAGCTTTGTCCTCAACACAACAGGATGAAGTATATTTCATAAAAAAGCCGTTCCAATTCACAGGAGCGGCTTTCTAAAGCTTCGGGATACATATTTAAATTTCAAGAGACCAAAGAGCGGGCAGAAACGTCAAACATTACACACTATTCCGTTTACCGTTTCATTCCCATCCGGGGCGCACGCTTGAATTCTTTGGTTCGATCAAACAAATATCGATAGGTCGTGTGCATCTTATGCTTGGTTGCGCAGACATAATTCTCGACCATCCGCATCATGACGGGATTGAAATCACCGATCCAAGCCAATTCAAGGGTTTTGTACGACACCTTTTCTTTAGCAATAAAACGCTCGAATTCATATATAATCCCCGACTCGATTCCTTTACCATGGAATTCGGGCACCACGCCGAAAATAATTCCGAAGATACGATCTGCCGCCTTCTTGCACTTAAGCAGATACATAAATCTCAACTTATTGATCCAATTAAATTTTCCGTTAAATCGGCCGATAATACGATTGATATCGGGCACCATAATGAAAAATCCGATGGGTTCGTCATTGAAGAATGCGAAGTAGATCAATTTTTCGTCGATAATGGGACGCAGATTACGCATCAATTTCTGAGCATGCTCCCGATCGATCGGGTTTACACCCGAAAATTGGGCCCACGCTTTGTTGTAAATCAAACGGAAATCGTCGGCGACCTGTTCGAGATCCTTCATTTTGATCGAAGAGAACCGATACCCTGGGGTCTCCTGCAACCGTTTAACCCGTTCATACACCGAAGCGCCGAATGCACCAGCCTCCAACTTACGCAGATAAGTATACTGGTTAAAATAATTCTTAAAGCCGTAACCTTCGAACAACTCTTTATAATACGGGAAGTTGTAGGGATTTGCATAAAGAGGCTGATGCTCATACCCTTCGACGAGGACGCCCCACCATTGATCGCGGTCGCCGAAATTGATCGGGCCATCCATGGCTTCCATACCTTTGGCCGCCAGCCAATCCCGGGCCGCATCGAAAAGCAAGTTGGCCACCTGTTGATCATTGACGCACTCAAAAAAACCACAACCACCGGTCGGCTGATCGTTCGCCGCCGCCAATTCCCTATTATAAAATGCCGCGATACGTCCTACGACACGTCCCGTTTCGGTTTCCCGCGCAATCCACCGGATCGCTTCGCCATCCCGGAACAATTCGTTACATGCAGGATCGAATCGTGATTCAATATCGTTATCCAAGGGGCACACCCAGTTACGCTCATGACGGTACAGCCGTTTGGGTAACTCAAGGAACAACTTCCGCTGTTCTTTCGACAAGACTTCTTCTAACTGATAACCCATATTTATACTTCTCGGGAGTCGCGTTCTACCTCAAGCGAACCGCACTCCAATAATTGATTGCAAACGAGTCACATCGACGCCATCGGTCTATTTCCAAGCGTTCAGGAAGCAAAGATAAAAAAAATCGCTTATTTTTGTATATACCGTGTATTTCGGAGATTTACCAGTATATCAATCTATATATCAACACGTTCAGTCAGTATGGTCCAGACCGGAAACCTACAAGAAATTCCACGCATCGACTACCACAACCTGATGCAACGTCGTATCCGCAAGATATTGCTCATCTGCAGCAGCTACGACGCCTACATACTCGAAGAAGATGGCCGTATCGAAGCACAAATCAACAAAGAATACATCGATCTGAACCTGAGCAATCCTCCGTCGTTCAGCCGTGTAGCCTCGACGACCGAAGCCCTCGCACGACTCGAGACAGAGAATGATTTTGATCTGATCATCAGCATGTACAATGTAGGAGAACTCGACGTATTCAATTTTTCGAAGCTTCTCAAAGCCCGTCACCCACACATTCCGCTGGTGCTTTTAACCAATCTGTCCCGCGAAATCTACCGGCGTATCGACCAGGAAGACCATTCGGCGATCGATTATATTTTCAGTTGGCACGGGAATGCAGACCTGATCATCGCCATCATTAAAACGATCGAGGATCGCATGAATGCCGACAACGACATTCTTGAAGTCGGAGTACAATCGATTTTGCTGGTCGAGGACTCGATCAAATACTATTCGACCTACCTGCCGGCCGTATACAAATTGGTTCTCCAACAGAGCAGTGAATTTCTCAAGGAAGCACTCAACGAACAGCAGCAGACCTTACGCAAACGTGCCCGACCCAAGATTCTGCTGGCGACCAACTACACCGAGGCAGTCGAATTGTATGAGAAATACAAGCGCAACATGCTGGGCGTCATATCCGATGTCGGGTTTGTCATCCATAAGAACGACCGCAGCGAGGACGAAAAGCTCGATGCCGGGATCGACCTGTGCAAACTAATCCGCCGTGACGATCCGCACATGCCGTTTTTATTACAGTCGTCACAAGAAAGCATGCGCCAAACAGCCCAGGAACTTGGAGTAGGATTCATCGTAAAATACTCCAAAACCCTACTGCTTGAACTGAGCGAATATATCAGTCGCGAATTCGCCTTCGGGGACTTCGTCTTCGCCGACCCTGCCACAGGAGTCGAAATAGGCCGGGCCAAAGACCTCAAAGAGATGCAGCAACTCGTTCTGGAAATTCCCGACGACGTATTACTGTTTTACACTTCACGCAACCGCCTTTCGAAATGGATGTATTCGCGCGGTTTGTTCTCACTGGCTGCCATGCTCAAGTCCATGGACAACGACAGTCTGCCCACGACAAACGATGTACGCAAATATATTGCTGACCGCATCAACGATTATCGGATCCTGTTAGGCCAAGGCGTAGTAGCCCGTTTCGATCCCAAGACCTATTCCGATTACATCTGGTTCGCACGTATGGGCGAAGGCTCCTTAGGCGGTAAGGCCCGGGGGTTAGCCTTCATCAACAGCATGCTTCAGAAATACAATTTTTATGACAAATATCCCGGGGTGCGTATCCTGTTGCCGCGCACGGTAGTCATAACGACCGATTATTTCGATGAGTTCATCCGTGAAAACGGACTACAATACGTCATCAATTCCGACATCTCGGACGAAGAACTTCTTTCGGAATTCGTATCATCACGACTCCCGGAAAAGCTGGTCACCGAACTGCGGGCTTATATCAAATATGCCAAGGGACCCCTAGCGATTCGCTCCAGCTCGAAACTAGAAGATTCGCACTACCAACCATTTGCAGGGATATACTCGACCTATATGATTCCGCTCACGGACAACACCGATCAGATGCTCCGACTGCTGGGCAAGGCGATCAAAAGCGTGTATGCCTCGGTCTATTTCGCGGCGAGCCGAGCCTACATCACCGCGACAGCCAATGTCTTGAGCGAAGAGAAAATGGCCGTGGTAATACAAGAGGTTTGCGGTACAGAAGACAGCGGCTACTTCTTCCCCACTCTTTCAGGCGTGGCCCGTTCAATCAACTGTTATCCGATCGGAGACGAAAAACCAGAAGAGGGAGTTGTCAACCTGGCCTTCGGATTGGGGAAACTGGTCGTCGAAGGAGGACAGACATTACGTTTTTCCCCTGCATACCCACAGAAAATATTACAATTATCGACTCCAGAGTTGGCATTGCGCGATACGCAACGCGAAATGTATGCGTTGAATTTGCGTCCCGAAGAGTTCAAAACCTCACTCGATGACGCGGTGAATCTGCAACGCTTCGACATAGGCAAAGCGACACACTTCCGTAACATGCGATACGTGGCTTCGACCTGGGATATCGAGAATCAAACCATCTCGGACAGCAGTTACACAGAAGGTCGCAAGATCATCACATTTGCACATATTTTAAAATACGACACGTTCCCTCTGGCAGAAATCATCCGTGACCTGTTGGCCATGGGAGAGGAAGAGATGCGTTGTCCGGTTGAACTGGAATTCGCCGCGAACCTCGACGTACCATACGGCACAGACAAGATTTTCAATTTCTTGCAGATCCGCCCGATCATCGACGACCGGGGAAACAATTCGCTCGACTGGCAAGAAATCGATCATTCCAACGCCCTGATTTATGCGGAACATGCGCTGGGCGTAGGGGCTGTCGAAGGAGTCAACGATATCGTCTATGTGCGGACGGATCAATTCGATACGGCCCATACTACGGAGATTGCTCACGAGTTAGAACGCCTGAACCGAAAATTCCGTGATGCAAAACAAGGGTACGTATTGGTTGGTCCAGGACGTTGGGGATCGAGCGACCCATGGCTCGGAATTCCCGTAAAATGGCCTCATATCTCTGAAGCTAAAGTAATTGTCGAGTGCGGCCTCGAAAATTTCAGGGTCGACCCCAGTCAAGGAACTCATTTCTTCCAGAATCTCACATCGTTTGGAGTAGGATACCTCACGATCAACCCCTTCCTCGGAGACGGAGTATTCCGGGAAGAAATCCTCAATGCGATGCCCGCCGTAGATGAAAGCAATTTTATCCGGCATGTACACTTCGAACATCCACTCTACATTTTCGTTGACGGGAAAAACGGGAAAGCCATTATAAAATATTAACAATCAATAGTATAAACATATAAAACAAAGAATCAACAGCACTCATTTGTCATCATGACAAGTCATGATGACAAATGAGTGACTTTAGCATGTCATCTGATATGCAACGCCACACTCCGACCTGTGATAATCCAGAAAAAAACGTACCGCTCCCTGCATCCAAATATTGTATCAAAGATTACAAAATAAAAATTTATTCATCCTACTTTCTATTCTAACTATACGTCAACACTCATCAACTTCCAACTGTGGTATACAATCCTTAAAACCGTCCGAATTCTGTTCCTGTCGCTACACATCAAAAAAACGAGGGGCGGCTCCCTGCCACCCCTCCCAAAGTAGGTAGTATTTATTTTTATTATATAATTCCTTGCTCAAGCATACTTCGAGCAACTTTCATAAAGCCAGCTATATTGGCTCCCTTCATATAATTAATATAACCATCGGATTCTAGTCCATACTCGACACAGGCATGGTGAATCGAAGACATAATCTGATGCAGACGAGCATCGACTTCCTCGCGTGGCCAATTGAGCTTCATCGCATTCTGTGTCATCTCAAGCCCCGACGTCGCAACTCCTCCCGCATTGACAGCCTTCCCCGGACCATACGGAATTCGTTGTGCGATAAACCGGTCGATCGCCCCGGGAGTACATCCCATATTCGATACCTCTGCCACATATCGCACGCCGTTTGCCAACAATTGATCGGCATCGGAATCATCCAGTTCGTTCTGCGTGGCGCATGGCATCGCGATATCCATCGGCACTTCCCACGGCTTGCGTCCCGCCACAAAACGTGACGTCGGAAAACGATCCGCATACGGAGCCACCACATCGTTGTTCGTCGCCCTCAACTCCAACATATAGGCAATCTTCTCGGCATTCAGTCCCTCCGGATCGTACACATAACCGTCCGGACCCGATAGCGTCACTACGCGCGCTCCGAGTTCCGTCGCCTTGAGGGCCGCACCCCAGGCTACATTGCCGAATCCCGACAGACCGATCACCTTGCCCGCCAATGTATCGCCGCGACTTTCGAGCATCTGTCGCACAAAATAGACCGCACCGAATCCCGTGGCTTCGGGACGCACCAAGGATCCACCGTAGGTCATCCCCTTGCCAGTCAACACCCCGGTATTTTCATGAGCCAACTTACGGTACATCCCGTACAGATAGCCGATCTCACGACCTCCCACACCGATATCTCCTGCAGGCACATCCGTCTCCGGTCCGATATAACGCCACAATTCGGTCATAAACGCCTGACAGAATCGCATCACTTCTCGTTCAGATTTCCCCCTGGGGTTAAAATCTGAACCGCCTTTCGCACCGCCCATCGGTAACGTTGTCAACGCATTCTTGAAAATCTGCTCGAATCCCAAAAACTTGAGAATACTCAAATTCACGCTCGAATGAAACCGAAGACCGCCTTTATAAGGTCCCAAGGCATTGTTGAACTGCACACGGTATCCGATATTGACCTGTACCGTACCTTTATCATCGACCCAGGGAACCTTGAATGTATAGATACGGTCGGGCTCGACGATCCGTTCGGCGATCCGGGCAGCCTCAAACTCCGGATGCCGGTTGTACACCTCCTCAACCGAGGTCAACACCTCGCGTACTGCCTGCAAATACTCGCGCTCGCCGGGATGCTTCTGCTCCAACGACGACATGATCTGTTCGACATTCATGGCTTTATGGTTTAGGTTGTCTACTCTATACGCCCAGCTCAGTACGAATTATAAATCAATACATGTCCGCCGAATCTATTCTTCAAAAACAGCACCCTGTTATAATGGCGTTTATCACTTCAACTTCAATCAAACACTCCGGCTCAAACGTACTGTTCATATCAAAACGACTGCAGATCGCACAAACGCGAAAACCCTATACATTCAAAACCAAAACTATCAAAAAAAATTTAAAACATTAAAACAATTACTCAATAAAATTTCACTTTAAAATATAAAATTAAAATACCAGACAGACTTACGACGTCGATGCAATCAGACTAGGCATCCGATACCTCCGGGATTGCTCTCCCCTTCTGTTTAAAACAGAGAGCGACAGCACCTTTTAGTCCACCATAAAAGATTATCTATCAACAAACAAAGGGGTAGGCCAAACGACCTACCCCTCATTCTCCCCGCCAACTTACCGGAATTACGGCTGGACCTCTAGCAGCAAAACCGTACTGGCCCCACGCCGCTGCAACCAGGGATTGACTCCGACTCGCATCAGATAATCCCCAGTAAACGTCTGACCATTACCCCAGAACGTATCGGAACCCGCAGAATTAAGTTCTGTCACCTTGTAACGTCGCTCCGGATCAAGTCCCTGCAACTTAAAATCGGTACTCGCCATACGGTCGTGATAATCGAGGCTGAAGGCAAAGAATACAGCCCGCGACTTATCCTTCGACACGAACATCCGCGCACACCAATCCCCCGGCTCATACGGCGAACGCAACGGATATAGATCTCCCAACTGAATCACCGGACGAATATCTTTATAGGTTTCAACTGCCCGACGGGCAAACGCGAACTCCTCGTCCGTCAAATGACGCGGTTGCAATTCGAGGCCCAATCGTCCCATCATCGCCACATCGAAACGCAACTTCAACGGAGCACGATCGCCCGTCTGATGATTCGGTACAATCGACACATGGGCAGCCGTCGCCTCGGCCGGATAGATCAGATTGGTCGCAAACTGCATCTTGATGCGCTCATAGGCATCCGTATCATCGCTCGTCCAAAATTCGTCGTGATACTGCAGGGCTCCATAATCAAGACGTCCTCCCCCTGACGAGCAAAGCTGGATTTCTATATCGGGAAACTCCTTCCGGATCCGCTCGTACACGCTATACAGCCCCCGGGTATAGTCGATCCAAAAATGACTCTGCCGATCCTCGGGAAGATACTCCGAACCCATACTCTCGACATGTCGGTTCGCATCCCACTTGATATAAGAAATTGACGAAGACAACCCTACAGTATTACGAAACGTCTCGACCACAAAATCCTGCACCTCGGGATTCGTCAGATCGAGCAACCACTGGTTGCGCATGGTTGGTACCTCGCGGCCCGGACTCTTCACCACCCAGTCAGGATGGGCTTGCGCCAGATCACTCGCAGGATTGACCATCTCCGGCTCGATCCAGATCCCGAAACGAAGCCCCTTACTCACTGCATACCGGGCCAGGGAATCGATACCGCCCGGCAACTTCTGGCGATTGACCTGCCAATCGCCAAGACCCGCCCGATCATCATTACGAGGATAGTTATTCCCGAACCATCCATCGTCGAGCACGAACGTCTCGACCCCCATCGAGGCCGCATCGTCGATCATACGGCAGATCGTCGCTTCGTCGAAATTGAAATAGGCTCCCTCCCAACTGTTAAGCACCACGGAATTGACCGTCTCGCCATCATGCAGCGCGTACTGTCGTGTCCAATCATGCAACTGGCGAGCTGCCAATCCATAGCCCGACGCACTGTAACTCCAGATCATCTCAGGAGTCGTGAACGAATCACCCGTCTCCAGACGGTAACGCGACCCGAACGGATTGACCCCGCCCAACACATTGAGCCGACCGCTCTCGTCGAGTTCGAAGCTGAGCTTATAATTACCCGACCAGGCCAAAGCACCCGCAATCACCTCGCCCTCATCGGCCCGGGCCGGTGCGCCTGTCGAAAGCAAAAAAGAGGGATTCTCGGATTGTGTGGTACGCACACCTTTCCGGGATTCGATCGTCTTCACACCCGGGGTCAACCGCTCTTCAACAAGTTGCATCTCATGGGCCCATGTCCCGTAGAAATGTGTCAGATAGTACGATGGCGCCATCACCGGCATATAGGCCGAATAGACATTCTCCAACTCGATCGGCCGCTTGCCTCGCGCCTCATTATGCACGCATACCTGTTGCGTGATCACATTCTCGGCTCGATAAGCCGTATAGATCAGCTCGACCGACATCGGATAGAGCTTATCCCGCATTCGCACAACCGTCCGCTCCCGATTGGAATCCAATGACTCCGTCTCGACTCCCTCGACCACCAGCTCAACTGTCTGAGATCCATCGGCATGCACCACCTTGAGCGCCGGTTCGAGATAGTTGCGTCCTCCATAGGCCAGATAGGCCGACGGCCGCATATCCTCAAAAGCATCGGGCCGTCCGATGTAACGGCGCGCTATCAGCGCTTCGTCACCCGAAAAGGTCGGCCCGAAATAGGCAAATGACAATCGCCCGTCAGGTTCACACAACAAGGCTAACGTCACATCCTCTGTCTGTACACGCACAAGTCGGGGTTGGGATGCCTCATCCGATTGCGATGCGGCTTGCATCGATACATCCGGAGACAATGACACAGCCGGAGAAAGCAATGTAACCGTAGCCCCCACCTTTCCGGCAAACAATCCCACCACAGCAAAAAACACCGCAAAACAATTCGAACGTTTCATAATATATCGTTTTGAAAAATTATTCTATAAGCCTTGATCCACTTATCATATCAACCCTTGGAAACACAGCGGATGACGGATATCGGCCGAAGTCTCCACACAAAATCTGCATCCGACATACGCAAGCCCCCCATGACGACAGGCAGAACATAACTGTCTGCGCGAGCCCCGGCACCTTACATTCAATACATAATCGTCACCTTGCGCCCCCGGATACGTAACGGCCGAATCACCGCATGCGTCGGACCGCTATTGGGTGCATGATACGATATATGAAGCTGCCCTCCGAAGGCCCGCACGATCATCGCATGCCCCCCATCATCGTCGTTGAGCGGTACCTTCTCATGGATCCACGGACCGGTCAGCCCCCCTTTGGACCACGCGACACCGATACTGTATTTCCCCTCCGTTCGCCCTGCCGCTTGGTCTTCGTCCGTCAGCCGCGCAAAACTCGACCACAACATCAGCAATTCACCCGATTCGGTCCGCCATACAAACGGAGCATCCGTCACGTACCCCGTCTTTCCATAAGCCGTTATCGGCCCTGTCCACCGCGCCTCTGACGCCGAAAAAAGTAATACCGGCTCTCCCGCAGCCGCGGTCAGATCTTCAGTAAGTGGCATCGCCCAAACCTCTCCATCAGTCACCTCGAGCCACTCCCGACAAAAAATTAACCAAGGACGTCCTTCGTCAATCCAAAGTGTCGCATCGAGACAGGTCCAGCCCAAGGGGGTCAAAGGACCTTCAGTAAGCGGTTCAAACGGCCCTGACGGTTTATCGGAGACAAGCAATGAACAACCACGACCAGTCTCGGGTGCACTGAAGGTCGCGGCCAGATAGTAGCGCCCTCCATAATAAAAGAGATCCGGAGCCCAAAAATCGCTTTCGCCCCAGAATGTAGAATCGGGTGTGAACGACTTGCCCAGTGAACGCCAAAAATGCAGATCCCGACTCGCATAGGTCATGAACGACTGCCCGTCGGCCCCTCGTACCGGTAAAAAATAGAGTCGCGAAACAGGATCGGCCAAAACAAACGGATCACGGCAAAACAACTGTCCTGTCGGTACGGCAGCTGAATCAGCTGGCAATGGCAAGGCATAATCACGCAAATAGACGTGGACCACATTACGATCGTCATAACCAAAAGCTGACAATGCCGCACCAGATTCTCGCGCCGAGTATCGGTCTGCCGCAGACGATACACCCTCCATATCCAATACGTCGGCTGTCCGCCGTCCGGTGACCCGTCCGGATACATCGCCGGACAACGCATCGACACCCCGATCGGAAATATCACGGCCATTATCCTCGGCAGGCATATCGGCTCGGTCAACGACCACAGGTCCCGGCAACTGAACTTGAGGTACCTCACCACGCAAGGCTTCCGACACCTCGTCTCCTCCACATACGCATCCTGCCCACAACGGTGTATTCAAAAAAACGACAGCAAATGATACTGCAAACAGCAATTGACCGTATCGCCTCATAGTGTTCCAAAAAAGTAATCCTTAACATCTCAACCTCCTGATTCTTCGGTCGAAATCGAATGAAAGATACAACTTTTATTCGAGATGCGAAAACCCAAACTCAAAACAACGAGTTCTTCGGCACAGAAACGCTCATGAAAACGATACCGTGTAATTTCAATGCCAAAACGACCGGTCAACACGACCCTCCGTTATGACTTCAAGCGTATCGGGCAACGATACATACAGATCAAATCCGGTCGCCTCTTCGATCCGGTCAACGGTCGTCACATAACGCATGTAATCGGATGCCACCTGGGAATCGTTGGGTATCACAAAACCTATCGCCTGATAACCACTACCGTCCCGCACCATGATCGCCTTAAAAAATCGACGCGGTACAGATACTCCTCCCCCGATACGAGTCAGCCCTTCTTCCCGTACCCCGCCCGTCACAACATACAGCGAATCATACCGATCGGCCCACTCACGTACCTGTTCCTCAAGCCGTTTCCATACACCCCGATTGAGGGCCGGGCATTGCGGCGATATGTTCGACAACAGAAAAGTCGCATTGTTCTCCGACTGCGTGTCATCACGATCGGCCGATGGCAACAGATGGCCCCGATCATAGCCCGACCCACGATAATCCCGATCCACGGCCGTAGCCCATCCCCGGGCAACCACCTCGGGATCGGAACGAAACGCATTGCGCCGTTCGGCCCCGTGCCTCCGGACATCTGCACGTGTTAGCAGGTATGCCACCCAAGCCGCCTGACGCCCCGAGGTGTCATACCACAACGTGTACCGTCCCGCATGGTTCTCGAGCAAAAACTCTTGATCCGGGCAGGCCGGCAACACCAGATGATCCGGCACGCAATGGGACTGTTTATCAGAATGAGAGACAGAACTTTTTCGCGCAGGATCATCTTCACGAATCCCGCTGCGCTCGGTCGTCTGTATCCATGACGCCGCACCCAATCGTTCCGGAAAGATTTGCCATCGCCGGTGTGAAAACCATACAATCAAACACACCACGAGCACAAGGCATACCACAACCCGTCGATAGGTCGCACGCGAAATGCGGATCGGCTTACGTCTGCGCATAATAGTTCCTTTTTGCTTTACTTGTTCACAAAAATACAAAAACTGTCGCTCCCCCCTCACGCAGATTATCCTGTCGGACAACACAAATAAAAGAGGATTCTCCCACCGAAGCAAAAAAGACCATGATGTAATCAGGGCCGAAACGACTCGTAGTGCACGGTAATCGGCAAAAATGATTACCTTTGAACACGGTTGAAGCGGTACAAACTGAGCAGACTGACTACAAAAACTGCTCAAACGTTAAAGAACTGCCGGAAAATCACAAAACACAACAGTCCCCCGCACCGGGAAAATATTTCACACTAAAAAACACACCGATGGCATCTTCCAACTTTGTCGATTATGTAAAAATATTTTGCCGCTCAGGTTGCGGCGGATCCGGGTCCGCTCATTTCCGCCGCGAAAAATTCGTCGCTTTCGGAGGTCCCGACGGCGGTGACGGCGGACAGGGGGGCAGCGTCATCCTGCGAGGCAACAGCCAATACTGGACCTTGATCCACCTTAAATACAAACGACATATCTTCGCCGAAAACGCCGAAAACGGTTCCGGCGCCCGTTGTACCGGGAAAAACGGCAAAGACGCTATCATTCAGGTGCCGCTCGGGACCGTCGCACGAGATGCCGAAACCGGGCAGATCGTCGGCGAAGTAACCGCAGACGGCGAGGAACTCGTCCTGCTAAAAGGTGGCCGTGGAGGCCTCGGCAACTGGCATTTCAAAACATCTACCAATCAAGCCCCAAGATACGCTCAAGAAGGAGGTCCGGCTCTCGAGGGCTCTTTCGTCCTCGAACTCAAAGTTTTGGCTGACGTCGGCCTCGTTGGATTCCCGAACGCCGGAAAATCCACTCTCCTGTCAGTTATTTCTGCCGCCAAACCCAAAATCGCTGACTATGCCTTTACAACTCTCGAACCGAATCTCGGTATTGTTGAAGTCCACGACCATCACTCATTCGTCATGGCTGACATTCCTGGTATCATCGAAGGAGCTCACGAAGGAAAAGGGCTCGGAACAAGATTCCTGCGCCACATCGAACGCAACTCGATCCTGTTGTTCATGATCCCTGCCGATTCGGCTGATATCCGGCATGAATACCAAGTGCTGCTCAACGAACTCACACTATACAACCCTGAACTGACCGACAAAAAACGTCTGCTCGCCATCACAAAATGCGACATGCTCGACGAACAGATGATGCTCGAAATGAGTGCACATCTGCCGGAGGAGATCCCGACGATATTTATCTCATCGGTCTCCGGCCTCAACATCGTAAAACTTAAAGAGATGATCTGGCAGACACTCCAACAGGAGAATGAAAACACCATCGTCTAACATGGCGAAGATGATATGTCCGAATGAAGGGGAATGATCGCGTGCGGGCAATATCAGAACGAAACATTACCTCGTCCGAAAACAAGACAAGGTTTAAACAAGGCATGAACTTCCGAATCTGTACTGCAGAATTAGGCACCTTGCACTAAAACGGAAGAAAAATAGGTGGCGCGAACCGACTCTCTCCGATTGAATGCAAACACCATGTCTTCTGTGTCTCTAATCCCGGTTACGGATGTCGTACCGGTTCGAACCGGGCCTCTTCCATAATCACATTGCGCACATCGGTGACCCGCAACTGATATCGTCCGTTGAACCAACTGAGAATACCCTCGATATAACCGCTCCCGACAGGTAATTTCCGTTCGGCAAACGAAGCCCGATGATTGGTCCGTACACGCAACGTATCTCCAAAACGATCAACCAAATGCCGATCGGTATCCGCATCGGATTCGCTCCAGCGCAAACCCAACTCCTCGTCAATAAACTGTACTCCCGCAAACGCCACATAGGTCGATACGTCGGACGGTCCCAAAGACGACACCGTCATAGTATCCGGAACAATAGGAACCGCCTCCCCTGATACCAACACATACCCCGGAAACTCCTCCTCGGGAATATATCCCGTTTCATAGGCCCCGGAAGAGGGATAACCCAACTGTATCAGCCCACCATATGCGCCCAACGTCAAACCATTGCAGCCAATACGAACCGGATACCCGAGCCGATAAATTTCAAAAAGCCTGTCGTACTCGATCTTCACTTCGATCCCGCCCGTCTCGTCCGACACGACGATCGTATGGTAGTAATTCCCGTTCGCATCGTTGGCAATAACCCGTCCCTCCAGCACCATATCTTCTGCTATCCTATACGGATAACCCGCATACAAACTCTTCAAATAGGCGATCGACACCTGTCGAGGCCCCGGGGTATCTCCACCTCCTCCTGATCCCCCATCGCCCGGATAACTCAGCGTTTTCCGGTCAGAACAGGCACTACACAATAAAACCAACAACATGAACAAATCAATTGTCTTCCACATCATACAGATCCCTTGGTTTGATCATCATTCGATCACGACTGCCGATATGCCCACGCATCAGGATACCTGTAACCGAGATCCGGCCGGCAGGAATCGTATCGGACGCAAAAGTCGCATACCCGCTCGTCACAACTAGCACGGTATCCCCCTCATCATCCCGAAACTGACGGTATACTGTCAACGGATTCCCTGTCACTGGAGAACGTTCGCCAGCCCAACAAATCGTCGTATCTGCATCGTAGCGGAGACCTTCGACCCGAACCAGACGGCCCGGAGTAACAGAGACCAACTCCGCAAGCGTCGCACGTAGTGGCGTCACCTCTCGGATCACCGTATCGCGCGATACATGGCGGTCGACCAAAACACGATGGCCAAGGTAATCGGTCTCGTAACCGCTCGACGGCAACGCCTCAAGACCCAATTGAAGGATCCCATGATCGGACCCGAGTGTCAACCCACGCGCATGCACGACCAGTCGCTGTCCCAACGGATAGGTCGCACTCAGGTCATACAAGCCCAACTTTAACTCCAGGGCGCCCGATCCGTCATCGATCAGCAACGTCCGAAAAAAATTGCCCGCTCGATCCGTCGTCGTCACATAACCCGCAAGCACGATCTCTTCGGTAAGGGTAACCGGAGTTTCCCGATAAAATTCTGACAGTTCGGATATCAACAGGTTCGGTCGGGTCGAATCACCCGCTGGACGTGTCGGCCCGTCAAACCGATCATATCCGCATGACGTACCGCACACTACACAAAACACCAACGTGTAGACCCTACGCGCTCTCCGCCCACGGAGAAACTTACGACCCATTTCACATAAACTGTTCATCGTCAAAACCGATAGCTGAGGCCGGCATAATAACCCCGGCCATAGGAATAGTAATATTTCGTATCAAAAGGCGCTATACTCGACCCTAGCCCGCTACCAACACGACGCACCCGCATCGGCTCATATCCGCTGTACACGATATCGCGTCGATTCAACAGATTGCGGATCGAGGCATTGACCGTCAGACGATGCGTTCCACCCAATCGAAACGTTTTACTCACAAACAGATCGACCGTCATAGCCGACGGTAACCGCTCCTGCGCAATCAAGGCCGAAAAACGTTCGGGTGAACCGGCTCGATCTGTGACTCGCGGCATCCGTCGTACCGGATTGAGATCGACATAATTGTCTCCCATATAGGCAAACGTGACTGATGCCAACCACATCCGGGTACCACTGTAACGCAACTCTGCTACTCCAAGGCACTGTGGGGTCGACCCTACATAATAACCCGTCAAGTAGCTCCGGGTTCCTTGGGCTATCACCGCTCCACTCGCATCATCCCGAATTACGGCCGCCGGATCGGTGCAGTATACATATCGGCCCATGGACGCACCCAGATTCAGCGTCCAACGCGGTGAAAAGGTCAAACCGGCCGCCAACTCGAATCCGTAATTGCGCCGTCCAAGACCCGTAAGCACCAAATCGCTATAAACTCCTGACAAATCATCATAGTAGCGATATACACGAGTCTCATCCCGAGTGCGTGACATATAACCACTCACGCGGACATGAACAATCCCTGCTGTCAGATCATACGTCAACTCGGCCGCACTGAGACCTATCGCCCGAACACCCGAAACGGTCTCGTTACGATACTCCGGGGATACGAATACCTCCTCGGCTGTCGGTGCCAATCGGCCCGTCAGCAAGCCAAGGCCCAAACTATGACGACCCGTAAACGAATAATGGACCGCGATGGCTGCCTGTCCAATCGGGAAAGTACAGCGCGTGGACCGTCCTAAAGACAACGAACCCGGATAAAGCTGTTTCTCATACATCCCTTCGCGGCAAAACGACACGGCGCCATAATTCAATTCGACCACTGCACGCACACGATTCCGTGCATATTCAGCTTTCGCCAAACCCACGGCCTCGCGATATCCGATCCGATAGTGATACCCGTAACGTTCGCCCTCTCGGACCTGGCGATCAGGGGCCGACGCATCGTTGAGCAAAAGATCTCCATATAGCGGATCATCCACCAGATAGGGATCAATATCCCGCAAATAGGCTGCACCCAGCAGATCCTTCGCCTCTTTGTACGCCTCCATCCGATCTGTACGCATTCGCAGACCCGCATCAAACGAAAGCCGCTCAGAGAACTGAACACGAACCGTCGCCGCGCCCTGAAAACTTCGGCTAGCCGTGATCCGATTCTCAAGCACATAAGAAGCAGGTCCGTCACTCTGCCCGTTGACCAGACTCAGCTCATCCCAGCGCACCTGAGTAACCGCAGGATCATTCGCACGCCATGCCGCCGCTACCTCTTCACGTACCGCAGGATTGGCGATATAGCTAGGCATCGTGCGATAATAGTCCGGATAGGGTGTCGGCGCATCGTACCACCCCGGAAGCGTATAACCCGTACGTCCGGTCCATCCGCCTAACGAAATCAGGAATGACGTCCGGGAGCTCAGTCGTCCCTCGTATGCCAACGCGGCCATTGGCAACAAGGAGGTACGTACGCGCGAATTGCGCACCTTTCCACTATAATAGCCCCAGGAAGGGTTATACAACCGATCACCCGTCAACTCAAAGGCTTCGCGCGTCGCCGCCAAACGTTGCCCCGTTTGCGTCGGCTGTGCGGTCAGCGCCAATGTAACTGTATGGTCGGTACCGAAATCTTTGGACACAAGCAATGATCCTCCCGTCTCATCAGTAAAAACACCGGGTATCGAACGGTCTCGACCCCAGCGACGAGCAACCATCAACGCATAAGACCATCCATGACGCATCGCGCCAGAAGCATAGCCTGCGCGCATCGAATAACGATAGCGGCGGTCGGTCGTTGCCACAGATACGAGTCCGCCTCGCGACAGATCCGCCGGACGTACCGTAAAATCCATCGTCTGTCCCGGCATTCCGACTCCCGAAGATCCCGCGCGTAGACCCGCATCATAGTGCACCTCGGCCCATGATGACCGCACACTATTCACCAACGGCCAATAGACGCCTCCTCCGAACGGATCGTTCAATTCAAGTGATCCCATACGAATCCGACCGAAACGTGGTTCATAACCCCGACGGTTATAACGTACCGATGAAAAATCATAAAGTGACAACTGGGTATACAGATCAGTATACCCCTCTAATGGCAGATAGAATAACGTGGGATCATCCTCAATCTCTACAGTCTCTGAATGCAACTCGGATTGCACGACAGGCACATCGTCTGTCTGTCCATATACCGAACGGCAATACACAAGCGAGAAAAGCAGAACACAGATTATCGGCAATCGACGATTCATATTTACATCATTCAGGGATACACCCCGTCTAACTGTCCTAACAACGCCGATTGCCAGATCGGGATACATATCGGACAGAATAAAACACCGAATCGGACCCAATAAATACAACCATACAAAATAATGGCCTTATCAGAAATCCGTACAGACTATGCAAATATAGGAATTTTATTGTTTGCCAATTGTTTTCAACATCAGATTCATATAAAAAGAGACACGACTGGTCGAAACCGATGAAGCCGACAAGGACAAGATAATCCTACTTAAAAATAAAAAGCCGCCTTGAAAAAGGCGGCCTTTAAATCTTCTCGAATAGGTCATCGCGGAGACCCCAACACTTCCTTCAACAAAGTATCGAGATAAAGCAATTCATAATCATCCTGAATTACCTCATTGAGAAACATCTGTTCTTCATCCTTGTCGGCCTCTTCGATCATACAACCGTTGTCCATATCCTTCATAAGCCAGCGTGTTTACTTTTCAAGTAAAACGACCCGACTTTACGTTTATTGCGCATCAACTCAAAATCACCTGCTTTTCTTGAATCAGTTTACGCAGATTGATCAATGCATAGCGCATTCGTCCCAACGCCGTATTAATGCTCACTTCGGTTTGCTCAGCGATCTCCTTGAACGACAGTCCCATATAATAGCGCATCATCACAACCTCACGCTGTTCGGCTGGCAGATAATCGATCATTTTGCGAATATCGCTCTCAATCTGATCTGATACCAACTTATCTTCGATCGTCCCCTCCGATAACTTCCGGTTATTCAAGATATCGTATCCTGCATCTCCCTCGGTAATCTGATTTTGTTGCTTGCTTTGACGAAAATAATCAATTACCTGATTATGCGCAATCCGCAAGACCCAAGACAAAAATCGACCACTCTCGGTATAGCGACCTTCATCGAGAAAGCGAATGACTTTTATGAAAGTATCTTGAAATATATCATCTGCTATCTCGCGGTTCTTGACCATCATATAAATATAGTCTGCTACACGCTTCCGATGTCGTTCGATAAGGACTGAAACTGCACTCTTATCCCCCCTAAGATAAGCATTAAGCAATTCTTGATCACTTAACTTCTTGAAATTCATTGTCTACTCTAAAGATTGGTTTGAGTAGCGATGTGCAATAGGCGTAATTGGTTTTAGCGTTAAACGTCAGTCTTGTAAGGCAAGGTAGAAATTTTTTCTGTACCTGCAAAATTTTCGTGCCGTTTTCACGTTGTGAACTTAAAAAAACATTGGCTGCGCCCGAAAATCCCCTCTTTTATAAATATAATTTTATTCTCTCTGTATAGAATTCATTCCTCTATACACCCTTTCTCTCTCAACATACGTGCCACATATTCAATATATTGTGTACGTCAGGACGATTTCGGCCCTCAAAACAGCCCCTCCATTATTCAACATATTAATAATCAAGTACATTAAATATAACATTCATTTATAACACCCAGACTCTTTCTACTTGAATTACCTGACTTGTACAATCTGTCATTTTGGCAGAAAGCCCTTTAAACACCTCTACACATCGGCACAGATTCTTTGTATCAGATAAAAATAACAAGCCTGCCACGGAAAGCGGCAGGCTTGTTATAAAGCAATAAAATTTATCTATTCCGCGGCTTCATCCAAAAGGTCTGAAACCAAAATACGTCCACAATACTCACACACTATAATCTTCTTACTTTGACGGATATCGAGCTGACGTTGGGGCGGGATACGATTATAACAGCCACCGCATGCGTCACGTTTAACCGTCACCACAGCCAGACCATTCCGCACATTGGCCCGAATCCGCTTATAAGCCGCCAACAAGCGGGCATCAATACGGGTTTGGAATTTCTCCGACTCTGCCTGAAGGGCCGCTGCCTCTTCGGCCGTCTCCTGGTCTATGCTCGCCAACTCTTCCTTCTTATGAGCCAAATCGATCTGACGGTCCGCCAAAACAGCCTGGGCTTCTTCAATCAACTTCTTTTTGTTCTTCACCTCGGCTGCATATTCCTTGATCCGCTTCTCACACAACTCGATCTCCAGATTCTGATACTCGATCTCCTTGGACAACGAATCAAACTCCCGATTGTTCCGCACATTATTCTGTTGCTCGGTATAGCGCGCTATCAACGACTTGGCACTCTCGATATCTTCTTTCCGACGCTTGCCCTCGGTTGTCAGATCTTCGACCTCTTTGGTGATATTGGCAATACGTGTCTCTAGGCCGGCGACCTCGTCTTCAAGATCCTGAACCTCGAGAGGCAACTCCCCTTTCAACTTATTGATGCCGTCGATCTTCGAATCGATCTTCTGCAGCTCGTACAACGCCGAAATCTTCTCCTCCATCGAATAATCCGCCGAGTCAGCCGCTTTTTTGTTCATTGATGCCATCTTTCTGTCAAGTTATTTATACAAAATAGTGTACCGGATTCCGGGATTGAACACTTTTATGAATTGCAAAAGTAGCTATTTTTTTTGTAATTATATCATACAACAGGTCGATTGCACAATATTCGCTCTCGAAATGGCCGATATCGGCCACGATCAGGCGACCGTCCGCGTCGAGAAAATGATTGTACTTGAAATCAGCCGCCAAATAAACTTCCGCCCCTGCCGAAAAGGCACGACCTATCAGCGACCCGCCGGCTCCCGTACAAAGCGCTACGCGATGGACCGTATCGTAACACAATGCACTATGGCGAATCGATCCAATATGCAATATATCTGTTACACAACGTAAAAAATCGCGTACCGCCACCGGTTCATCCAATGTACCGACCACGCCATACCCATAAACCGAAGTCTCACTCAACGGATCGAGAACTCGCTCTACCCGAATTCCCAATTGGCGGGCCAAATAATGGCTCATTCCGCCCGGCGCGCAATCGAGATTGGTATGGGCTGCATAAAGCACAACACCTTCGCGCACAGCACGGGCAACAACCCGTTCACTTAACGACGCTTCCGTCATCCGTCTAAGCGGATCGAAGATCGGCGGATGGTGAGACACCACCATGTCGGCACCTAATTGCCGCGCCTCGTCCAACACAGCATCATCGACATCGACACATAACAGAATGCCATGGACCGGCCTTTCCAAGGTCCCGACAAGAAGTCCCGAATTATCATATTCGGCTTGGGCCCACAACGGGGCATACTCTTCTATAACTTCAACGATATCTCTGACTATCATATATTTCAAATTCGTTTATCAGATCTTCCGCAAATACCAGAGAGCACAAAACTCGAACTGCAAATAAGTACCCCATTCCTTTTATTGTGTCGGACGAAAATCGTCACGGCACTTCGATCAGAACAGCGTTTGCTCTACAATGCGGGGACGAACCGGTTCTTCCGGCTGGGGTTCCGCCTCTGTCTCGACACCATCCTCTACCACCACAGCAACCGGGGCCACCTCTGTCTCCAAATCAAACAGGCATCCATCCGCTGGACGAGGCACCTCAGATTCCTCAACCGTTTGGACCACCTTATCAAACGGCTGGTCTTGGGGCACAGGCATAGCACCTTCCTCCTCTATTGCGCCAGAAGACAGTTCTTGATCCCCCGCAGAAACTGTCTTCTGAGGATCGGACGGATGGGCCTCTTCGACCAACTCTTTTGTCTCTTCTGGCAATTTCTTTTCCTCAGGTTCAGACTCAACTTCAACAGCAACTTCCGCCTTCTCATCGGGAGTAACCACGGATTCATCCAAAACTGTACTCACACCTGAGACATCATCCTGCCCCTCGGTCGACACATCGACCGACGTAAAGGGAACATCTTCATCGGTAATCCGGATTACTCCAGGTGAATCATCACCCAAATCCTCGCGAATCTCCATCAACATTGCCTTGATTCGTTGCAACTTATCGATGATCTCCAGATCTCGCGCCACTCCCGTCCGATTCTCTCGGATCCGTTTCTGCGCCCCCGCGAGCGTCATCCCCTTCTCTTTAACCAAATGGTAAATCAAACGCAAATTATCCAGATCGGCCGGGGTGAACAACCGATTCCCCTTCTTATTCTTATGCGGCTTCAGAATGTCAAACTTCTGCTCCCAAAATCGAATCAACGAGGGATTGACATCGAACATCTCGGTTACCTCCCCCATCGTATAATAGATCTTCTTGATCGGCTTTCGGTCCATATATATACGGAACTGCTGGTTGATACTCAAAATAGATAGGGCTAAGGTAAAAAAAAGCACGCGCTTTTACAACCCGATTATTATTTCTACCTTTGTCCGGTTAAGATACTAGGCCTATGGAATATCTGATCAAGGGTACGGTAACCGGAGGAAACCGCCTCGGACGCCAGCTCGGTTTCCCTACGGCAAACGTGGAAGTGTCGATGAATAGTCAGATCGCTTCGGGCGTTTACCTTTCCCGCATCACGATCGGACAAAAAACATTCGACGGCATCGCCAACATCGGATCCAGGCCTACGGTCGCCGACAATCAGGCCCGCCGACTCGAAGTTCATATTTTCGATTTCAATGGCAATTTGTATGGACAAGAGATCGTTGTGCGATTGGACCGTTTCTTGAGACCGGAACAAAAATTCGCCTCGCTCGAACTGTTACGTGAACAGATCGAACAAGACAAAAAAACGGCCCGTGAATTATTGACCGCACCGGACAGATCGCCGAAACCGAATACAGTAACAAAAGACAAAACAAACCTAAATAATCCATATATTATGTTTATCGATCCGAATCTGAAATACAAAGTGGCCGACATCTCGCTCGCCGACTGGGGACGCAAAGAGATAGAAATGGCCGAGAAAGAAATGCCCGGGCTTATGGCCGTCCGTCGCAAATACGCTGAAAAACAGCCTCTCAAAGGTGCTCGCATCATGGGATCGCTGCACATGACCATTCAAACCGCTGTGCTGATCGAAACTCTCAAAGCACTCGGAGCTGATGTCCGCTGGTGCAGCTGCAACATCTTCTCAACCCAGGATCACGCCGCTGCTGCCATCGCGCAAGCCGGTGTCCCCGTATTCGCGTGGAAAGGAGAATCTCTTGAGGAATACTGGTGGTGCACAGCTATGGCTCTTTCGTTCCCCGGTGGCCTCGGACCCAACCTGATCGTTGACGACGGAGGGGATGCTACCCTGCTCGTACACAAAGGGTATGCCGCTGAAAACGATGCCAAAACACTCGACGTAACCCCTTCGAGCCACGAAGAAAAAGTAATTCTCGACACGCTCCGTACGCTACTTGCCGAAAACCCCGGAAAATGGCACAACACAATTGACAATCTTTATGGAGTGTCCGAAGAGACAACTACCGGCGTACACCGCCTATACCAGATGATGGAACGCGGCGAACTGCTGATCCCGGCAATCAACGTCAACGATTCGGTCACAAAAAGCAAGTTCGACAACCTGTACGGCTGCCGCGAATCGCTCGCAGACGGTATCAAGCGTGCAACAGACGTGATGATCGCCGGCAAAGTCGTAGTTGTCTGCGGTTACGGAGACGTCGGCAAAGGTTGCGCTACCAGCATGCGGTCGTATGGCGCCCGCGTGATCGTCACTGAAATCGACCCGATCTGTGCCCTCCAGGCCGCCATGGAAGGTTTCGAAGTCAAAACTGTCGAAGAGACTCTCGGTGAAGGCAACATCTATGTCACCACAACCGGAAACCGGGACATCATCACCCTGGAGCACATGCAGGGAATGAAAGATCAGACGATCGTCTGCAACATCGGTCACTTCGACAACGAAATTCAGATGGCCCGTCTCGAATCTTGCCCCGGGGCTGTCAAAACCGTCATCAAACCGCAAGTCGACAAATACACATTCCCCGACGGACACTCGATTTTCATTCTCGCGGAAGGACGTTTGGTCAACCTCGGCTGCGCAACAGGACACCCTTCGTTCGTCATGAGCAACTCGTTCACAAACCAGACCCTCGCGCAGATCGACCTCTGGGAAACCCGAGGAAAACGTCCTGTCGAGGTAACCTGTCTGCCCAAACGTCTCGACGAAGAGGTCGCTCGGCTCCACCTCGAACAACTCGGTGTTCACCTCACCAAACTGACGCAGGCCCAGGCCGATTACATCGGGGTACCTATCGACGGTCCATACAAATCGGACATTTACCGTTACTAAACAATATCAATCAAAACATCAAAAAAGAGGGGGCGCATTTGCGCCCCCTCTTTTTGTGTATTATATATTACAATATATTGCCGTGATTAAACATAAAACCTTATTGCTGGAGAGATGATCCGTCTGCCTTGAGCAACCCGTCAATCCAACCCGTAAGCGCCTCATACGAAGCGTTCTCCTCCTCGACAAAACCCATATGGCCCGAGTGTTCCAACCACACCACCGTAGCAGACGGCAGGGCGGAAATAGTCGATGCGGCAAGTTCCGGTGCAATATAACTGTCGTGCCGTCCGAAAAACAGCAACACAGGTACCGACAAATGCTGCAATACTGCAGTTCGGTCACTGCGATCCATCATCCCTCGCAGAATAGCCACGATACCTGCATCATCAGTCAAGGTAACCTGATCGATCTGTTCCTCGATCTTCGGTGCCATACGCACACGATTCTCCGGAGCAAAACCGTTCCCCGGCGTTATGCGGGCCAATGTATCTTTTTTACCCGCCAGCACAAGGTCGATCTCCCGTTGCCGCGCCTCCCGACGCTGCACGCTATCTGCTCCAGGAACCGAATGGAACAGCACCAAGCCCGACAAACGTTCAGGCCACGCCTCCGCAAAGGCCATCGCAACATAACCTCCCAAGGAATGTCCGACAAGCACGGCCCGTTCGATATGCAATGCATCGAATACCCCGTGTACTACCTCGGCCATAAATTCCACCGTATGAACCTCGCCGCACACTTCCGAAATCCCGTGACCCGGCAGGTCGAGACGAACCACACGATAACAACGGGACAACCGCTCTGCAAAATCTTCCCAAACCTCCATCGACTCAAGGTAACCATGCAACAATACCACCGTTTGGCTCCCCGTACCGCTATCAGAAATGCGTAACGCTACGCCCGCCGCTCGAATAAATTGATCCATAACGAAACCCCTATATATAGATCTACTTTTACAAAAAATATAAAACAACCAAACAGTCGGGAAACAAACCCCGACTGCCAAACTCCTATATAGCCGTTACTTATTGTATATCAATGAAAAACATCAGATGACGCTACCGCTCCGAAATTTCATCTTCAGAATCTTCGTCTTCCTCGAAATCTTCGTCGTACTCGTCGTCTGCGTCATCATACTCCGCATCCTCAGGATCTTCCTCCCCGTCATCAAAATAGTCCAGCGCCGACTCCCGTTTACGATACGAAAGATCGAGATCTTCATCCTCGTCTAATTCACTGAACATTGCCCGTTTTTCCTTGCCGCTCTTACGAAGAGGTTCCAACTTGGCCGCCCGGCGGAGCGAATCCTCTGAATCAAATCCCATACGCCCGCCGCGTGAATCCTTGTTCGATTTCATGAATCAAAAACTGCTTGTCTTATTATAATTTTGAAGGTCGGATGAAACACATCCCCATCACAATGTTAGTCAAAAAAATGCGATTTCCGCCCCCATCTTCCAAATTATTTCAAGAAAAAATACAAAGAGAACACTTTGTCTCCGCTCGTATTACCTAAAGAAAGGGATGCTCTCGCGAAAATAATCAGAAATATTCCTTGAAACACTCCTTACAACTCCGGATTTCAACGCTCAAACGAAGCCGTGTCGATCTCCCCTACGAAAACCCGCTGAGCAGGTCCCGTCAGTACGATGTCGGTAAACGAATCGTGATCTCGACGGAAACCCACATGCAATACGCCTCCACGGACCCGGACTTCAAACAAAACGCATGCCGGAAAACGATACATACAGGCCGCAATGGCAGAAGCCACGGCCCCCGTTCCACATGCCCAGGTCTCGGCTTCCACTCCCCGTTCATACGTACGCACTGCGATCCGCCCGTATTCCTCTATCTGCACAAAATTGACATTCGTACCCCCTATGGCGGCAAAGGCTTCACTCTCCCGAATCTCACGCCCTAACCTTTCAACATCGACCGCCTCAAGATCGTCAACAAACTCCACATAGTGCGGAGATCCGGTATTCAAAAAGAAGAAGCCTTCATCATGAACCACCCGTGTCACATCGATCATCTGCAAGGAAACCTCGCCCCCGCCGACCCCTAAAACATCGACCCGTGCCGTATGCGGCCCGTCAATGCTGATAAAACGTTTTTCTCGCCCTCCGATACCAAGATGTTCGGCAAACAATGCGATACAACGACCCCCATTACCACACATCGTCGATTCGCCCCCATCGGCATTGAAATAGCGCATCCGAAAATCATACAACGGATCGCGCTCAAGGGTCATCAATCCATCGGCCCCAATACCAAAACGACGATGGCACATCGCCGCCACCCGATCACGCTCTGGTGAAAAATGGCCACTACGGTTATCGATCAGCACAAAATCGTTTCCCGCTCCATGATACTTATAAAATTGCATCTGATTTCTATTTTTACCGGAGATGGGTCCGGTCCCGGCTCAAAGATAACCGTTTTTTTATTCCGGCCGACCCCGCCGAATGCAGGGATGCTACTGAAATTTCACTATTTTTGTCAGTAATTCGCCGTTCACGGCAAAGAAAACCCTTAATACAACCATTATGATCGATGCCATAGCCCGTCACAGATCGATCCGGAACTATCTGGACAAACCCATCGAACCCGAAATTCTCAACGAAATACTGGCTGCTGGAACCCGTGCTTCGACAATCGGAAACATGCAACTGTACAGTCTCGTCGTATCTACCTCGAAAGAGATGCGCAATGCGTTAGCTCCATGCCACTTCAACCAACCCATGGTCACTCAGGCCCCGGTAGTCATCACCTGTTGCGCCGACATCCACCGCTTCAGTTTATGGTGCCGCCAACGAAACGCCGAACCCAGATACGATAACTTCGCATGGTTCGTCAGCGCCGCAATCGACACCCTCATGGCTGCTGAAAACGTTGCCCTCGAGGCCGAAGCTCACGGATTGGGTATTTGCGTGCTCGGCACCACGATCTATACAGCCGACAAGATCGTCGAAACGCTCGGACTGCCCATAGGAGTGATCCCCATCACTACACTCGTGATCGGTTATCCCGCAGACCAACCACCCCTCACTGACAGATTGCCTTTGGAGGCTGTCGTGCACCATGAGACCTATCATGATTACGACACCCAATCTATCGACAAGATCTGGGCCGAACGAGAAGCGTCGGACGAAACCCAAGAACTACTGAAAGTAAACGACCTTCCAAACCTGGCTCGCATATTTACCGAAAAACGCTATACGGCCAACGACAACCTCCTTTTCTCTCGTAAATATTTCGAGGTACTCAAGAAGCAGGGATTTTTCAATCAATAAATCAGTCTCATCGCTCGGGGCGAAGCATTCCCAATATTGCTCTCCGGATAAAACACGGGCGGACTGGCTCAATTCAAAGCGATTACGATGCATACTGCGAAGTTCGAAAACGGCTTTTCGATCCGCGAGGCGGAAATCAGCGATGCCGACACCATATGGCAGGCGATCGACTCCCATCGCGAATATCTCGCCCGCTGGCTCCCGTTTGTACCCGCAATCACACGGCGTGAAGACGAAGTGGCCTTTCTCTCTTCGACCCTCGACATCCCTTACGAAGCTCGCAACATCGTTTTTGTCATCGAACAGCACGGTGTATTCTGCGGACTCGCAGGATTCGTCAATACGGATCGGACAAACTGCCGAACCGAAATCGGATACTGGTTATTGCCTCAATTCCAAAGGCAAGGCGCAATGACTCGTATTGTCGCCCACTTGTGCCGTTGGGCCGCTTTGGAACGGAAAATGAACCGGATTCAGATCCGTTGCGCCACCGGGAACACCCGAAGCAACGCCATCCCTAAACGTCTCGGATTCTCTCTCGAAGGGGTAGAACGAGCCGGGGAAAAACTCGCCGACGGCACTTTCGCCGACAGCAACGTTTACAGCATACTCAAACACGAAATCGAACAATGGAAGACGTACTGAACTCCCATAACAAACAAGAATACCCACCAATGCACACCGCTGAACACCTCATCAGCGGAACAATAAGCCGCATGTTGGGATGCGCACGCCCTTTCACCACGCACATCGAACGGAAAAAATCAAAATGCGACTTCCGATTCGACCGAAACCTCACTGAGGACGAAATACACACTATCGAACAGACCGTCAACCAAGCCATCGCAGCCCAGGTAGACGTCACCTCAGAACTGATGCCCCATGAACTGGCGGCACAAACATTCGACCTCGGAAGACTCCCCGACGAGGCAGGAAACGGTCCTGTCCGCATCGTCCGTGTCGGCGAATACGACGCATGTCCCTGCATCGGCTCGCACGTCGAAAATACCCGCGAAATCCCTCCCGTACGCATCATCTCGACCGATTGCACGGACGGCGTACTCAGAGTCCGGTTTAAATTCGACAAAAATTAACCACCATCCATGATCCGGAAGTTCGTTGTCCCGATACTGATACTGATCGCTGCCGTACTTTCATCATGCAGCGTGACCCGTCATATGCCCCAAAACAGCTATCTGCTCCAAAGCAACCGGATCGAAACCGACAAGGAAACCCCTCGGGAAGAACGGATCAAAAGCGACGACCTCGCAAAATATATCAAACAGACCCCAAACAAACGATTCCTCGGAACAAATCTTTACCTCTGGATACACAGTCAGGCAAACCCTAACAAGGACAACTGGTGGAACCGATTCAAACGCCGAATCGGAACTCCGCCGGTTTATCTTGACACTGCCCAGACTCGGCGGTCTGCCACACAAATGCAAATCTACATGAAAGGGCGCGGCTATTACAACTCAGCCGCTTCTTTCGCAATAGACTCCGCAAAACGAAAGGCCCGCGTCACATACACCGTCCGTCAAGGCCCGCCTTACCGTCTCGGAAAAATCACATACGACTTCCGAGACAAAATGCTGGAGGCCGTTCTCCGTCCGGACAGCGCCGCAACACTCATCCACTCAGGAGATGTATATGACGTAGGCGTACTCGACAAGGAACGTTCGCGTATCGCCGAATACCTCAAAGACCGAGGATACTACAACTTCTCGATCAATAACATCCGGTATGGAGTCCAATTCGACGAAGAGCTGCGGACCGTCGATGTCCGCATGATCGTCCAGCAGCAGATCGTTGGATATGACGAAAGCGGTCGCGCACAACTCGAAAACAATACCGTTTATCGCGTCAAAGACGTTTATATTTTCCCTGACTACGACCCCGTCCGCGCCACCACCGACTCGAGTTACTACGACAAGCTCGATACATTGACATACCGCGGTCTACATATCGTGTACGAACGAAAACTGCACGTCAAGAAAGAGATCCTCCGTCAAGCTGTCAACATATACCCCAATGCCCTATACGACGCCTCGGACGTAAAACGAGCCTATGACAACGTGATGAGACTCGGATACTACAAAAGCGCCAGCATACTCTTCACCCCTGTCTCAGACTCGGCCTCCGCAGCAAACGAAATCACTTTCATCGGGGACACCACCTCCGCAAATGCCGTTACCACAACCGAAGGGTATCTCGCATGCAACATCCTTTGTACCCCCGCACTCAGACAAAGTTACAAGGTCGAATTCGAACTCAGCACCACCTCGAACTATTACGGATTCGGCGTAACGCTCGGGTATCAAAACCGTAACTTTTTCAACGGGGCCGAACTTTTTGAAATCAACGGAAAAGTAGGTTATGAACTGCTCCGTGCCAAAGGGAAAAAAAATTCGTTCGAAATCGGAGGTACAACATCGCTCTCATTCCCGAGATTTCTATTTCCCCTTCCGTTCGACCGATACAACCAATTATACAATCCTAGAACAAAGGTCGAGTTCTCGTTCACGGCTCAACGCCGCCCATATTACCATAGAATGCTCTCGAGCGCTTCCTGGGGGTACAGCTGGGGGAATCACCGATACGGAAACTTTACGATCAAACCTATCGACCTGAGCGTCGTCAAACTCCGATCCATTGACACCGCTTTCCTCAACAGCCTCCAGAACCCCTATCTGAGCAATAGTTACCAGTCACAATTGATCGCAGGTCTCTCCGCATCCTATGCATACAACAACCAATTCAAAGGCCTTTCGGCCAGCAGCGTAAACCTCAGGATTAACCTCGAAACCATGGGTAACCTGATTAATGGTCTCTCGCATCTCTTTTGGCACAAAAATCATAATGAAGACTTTTATCGAATATTCGGTATTCGTTTCGCGCAATATGTCCGTGCTGATATCAATTTCAGTCAGAAATTCCCGATCGGCGAAAAGGCCAGTTTCGTATACCGGCTATATGCCGGTGCTGCGCGATCATACAGCAACTCGGCATCCGTACCGTTCGACCGGCTCTTTTTCTCCGGGGGGGCCAACAGCATGCGCGGCTGGCTCGCTCGTACACTCGGACCCGGTAGCGCCGCACTCCCTTCGGGTGCCGTTTACCCTAGTCAGCTCGGTAACATGAAACTCGAAGCGAATATCGAAGCAAGGTTCCCGCTTTGGGATTTTGTCCACGGGGCATGGTTCGTCGACGCCGGTAACGTCTGGTTTATGGGAGCAGGCGATTACAGCCCCGCCTCGGTATTCCACATCAACAGCTTCTACCGTCAACTGGGTCTCGATACCGGTGTCGGTATCAGACTCGACTTCAACTTCTTCGTCTTCCGAGTCGACTGGGGTATAAAAATCCACAACCCAAACGAACCTGCAGGGCAACGTTGGATCCAACGATTCAAATTCCGGAACACTACACTCAATTTCGGTGTCGGATACCCCTTCTGACCACTCGTGGAGTATATCCAAAGTCTGGAAGCAAAACAAATCTCTCGACATTGGATGCATATTCAAATAATGTCCTGAGGGTTATGGGCTGAAACAGGAGTATTCGATTACACCGGGAGGCCAATCGCACGATCGGTCTCCCGGTATAGTTTACGACCGTACTGCCTGTTTTCGGATCGCCTATTTCAAAAAGAACGAGCACCACGTATAGGGCGCATCTGTCTCGTTCGAACAGATCGTTTCGTCAAACCCGTTTCCTACCCACTCTACATTGAACCCACGACGTAATTCTGGATCTAATTCATCGATCCCCAACAAGTCATAAGGTACGGCCAATTCCATTGTATAACCCGTCGATCCTTGCTGGGATTTTATTGACAGCCCTTCAAAAGCAATTGGATGCCAACCCGTACCGGTACCCTCCTCCACCGTCAGATCACCATGGGTCGTCGCGGCTATGCGATAGATACCCGGCACCGGATCAACCGTCGAAAAACCTTGCGGATCAAAACTCAAACGTACC
>CASDSC010000048.1 GCA_949283215.1 uncultured Alistipes sp.
CGTGAATATAAGCGCCTGAATCGGTAGCCCGAGGGATCGAGGAACCGATCACATTACAAATACCAAAGATAAAAGCCCCTTTGCTTTTTGCGATTTCGACGGCCGCCAACGTATCAGCGGTTTCGCCCGACTGGGAAAGCGCAATCACGATATCATCCTTACAGATCACGGGGTTACGGTATCGGAATTCGGAGGCGTATTCGACCTCGACGGGGATACGGCACAAATCTTCGATTAAGTGCTCGCCGAGCAAAGCCGAATGCCATGACGTACCACAACCGACGATAATGATTCTCTTTGCTTTCAAGAACTTATCACGATTATCCAATACGCCTGACAGGATCACCTTATCACTTTCCAAACTGATACGTCCCCGGATACAATCGAAAATAGTGCGGGGCTGCTCAAATATTTCTTTAAGCATAAAATGCGGGAAACCACCTTTTTCGAGCTGACTGATACTCATATCGAGCTGCTGCACATCGAAGTTGGTCTCCACATTATGCAAGTTGACCACTTTAAGGGGTTTGTTCCGATTGATAATGGCTATTTCGTCATCGTTGATATACACTACCTTATCTGTATATTCGACAATAGGTGTAGCGTCCGACGCAAGGAAATACTCGTCATTACCCAATCCCACCACCAACGGACTACTCTTCCGTGCCGCAATGATCTGGTCGGGATTTCCTTTTTCAATCACTGCGATGGCATAGGCTCCGATTACTTTCTGGAGCGCCAACTGCACCGCTTCGATCAGCGAACAATGATTGACATGCTGCACATATTCGATCAATTGCACAAGCACTTCCGTGTCTGTGCTGCTTTTAAACGTATACCCATTCTGAATCAGTGCCTCTTTCAGGACCACATAATTTTCAATGATTCCATTATGAATCAGCGCCAAAGATCCCGATTGCGAATAATGGGGATGAGCATTCACATCGTTGGGTTCTCCGTGAGTCGCCCACCGCGTATGAGCAATTCCGATATGGCCCGATATATCTTTGGATTCGGCAAATCGTTCGAGATCTGCGACTTTTCCGTGAGTTTTATAGACATTCAATTCGTTACGATCATTGAGCAATGCCACACCGGCACTATCGTAACCGCGATATTCCAGCCGATGAAGCCCTTTGATCAAAATCGGATACGCATCTCTATATCCTACATAACCAACTATTCCGCACATAATTCTATTTTATTCTGTGAAGATTGCTTCGCAAATGTACAAATTTCCGTTCCAATATACTACCTTTGTCGGACAAATCAGTAACCGCACATGGATAAAAGACTCGAAGCTTTCGGACGCTTGCTCGACATCATGGATGAATTGCGCGTCAAATGTCCATGGGACCGCAAACAGACCTTTGAGTCGTTGCGGAACCAAACCATTGAAGAGACCTACGAATTGGCCGACGCCATTGCCGACCACGATCTTGAGAATATCCGCAAAGAGCTCGGCGATCTGCTGCTGCATATCGTGTTCTATTCCAAGCTCGGCACAGAAGCAGGCGCATTCGATATAGCCGATGTAGCCAACGGGGAGTGCGACAAACTTATATTCCGACATCCTCATGTATTCGGCCAAATTCATGCCGAAACGCCCGAAGAGGTGACAAAAAATTGGGAACAACTCAAACTTGCCGAGCGCCACGAGAAAAAAGGTGTGCTGGCAGGTGTTCCTCGTAGTTTACCTGCCATGGTCAAGGCCTACCGTATCGGAGGAAAAGCCGCAGCGGCCGGTTTTGACTGGGAAAAGCGAGAAGATGTATGGGATAAAGTCAAAGAAGAGATTTCCGAATTGGAAACGGAACTTAAAGCAGGTAACGTTTCCAACATGGAAGAAGAGTTCGGCGACCTGTTTTTCGCATTGGTCAATGCGGCCCGTTTATATAAAGTTGATCCGGAGATGGCGCTCGAACGTTCCAACAAAAAGTTTATCAAACGCTTCAATCACATTGAAGAAGTAGCCGAATCCCGCAATATTCCATTGAATCAAATGACTCTCGACGAGATGGAAGCAGCGTGGCAAGAGGCCAAGCATCAATAATCAACACGACCGATACTTTACCGGTTTCCAACGACAACTACCATGGCAATAATCAAAACAGTACGCGGGTTCACCCCCACAATCGGAGAAGATACATTTTTGGCCGACAATGCAACGCTTATCGGCGACGTCACACTCGGCAACCAATGCAGCGTATGGTTCGGTGCCGTACTTCGCGGCGACGTCAACACAATCACCATCGGAGACCGGGTTAATATTCAAGACGGAGCGGTGATTCACACCCTCTATCAACGTTCGGTAACCGAAATCGGTAACGATGTGTCGATCGGGCACAATGCGGTAATCCACGGAGCCAAGATCGAAGATCAATGTCTGATCGGAATCAATGCCACCGTACTCGACCACGCAGTGGTCAGCACCGGCTGTATAGTGGCAGCGAACGCGCTCATTCTTTCAGGGACAGTATTGGAACCCAACAGCGTATACGCCGGCATTCCAGCCCGAAAAGTCAAAACGGTCACTCCGGAACAACGCAAAGAGATTATCGAACGGATTGCCCATGACTATATGATGTATGCCTCATGGTATAAAGAGTAAAGGTGGCAGGTTAACGCATTAACATATCCGCAAAAGACGATGAACTCGACCCGTCATCCTTACCGCATATTAGTCATCAATTTGTTGACAGCAGCTGCGTTAAGCCTGATTACCAATTTTTCATACGTCATCTATACCCTGGGCAATACTCCTCCGGGGAACAAACCGTCAACACCGACAGGGATAGACGACATCACGATTGCTCTGAATTTCACAATTCAGATTCTCTTCTATTTTATCTATGCGTTTGTTTTATTCAGTGTGGTCACCCACCGGGTTTCTGAAAACGCATCTCGCCGCAAAAACCTGATATTCATATACGTATTACTGATCAGTATCGGATTTTATTTTTTGGCTCCTGTAATCAACGGACGCGGTGAACTGATCCAAATCTCGATATTGACCAATCCGGTTCTGTATCCGACGGTTCTCCTCAAATGCATTTTCACGCTGGTCGTATCGATTTTGTACGGAATGTTGTTTGATCTACTCTATCAAAAACAACGGGTCGTCATCGAGAACGAAATGCTGAAGAACGAGAATCTTCAAACTCGCTACAACATGTTGGTCAACCAGATCAATCCCCACTTTTTTTTCAATTCTCTCAATTCGTTATCGATGCTAGTGCGCGAGAAGGACTTAGACCGAGCACAAACATACATCAACCAAATGTCCGACACATTTCGGTACATATTGCAAAATGGTCAGACCGAGATGACCTCGCTTCGACAAGAACTTCAATTTCTTGACGCCTACCGCTACCTACAAGAGATACGGTACGAAGGCAAACTATTTTTCGATATTCAGATCGACGATCAGCTGCGGGGCTGGTTATTACCAGCACTTTCGCTTCAACCATTAGTCGAGAACGCCGTTAAACATAATAGCATTACACGATCGCGACCTCTGGTAATTTCCGTTTCGACCCAACAGCACTCGCTGGTAGTATCGAATCCGATCATTCCCAAACTCGATCCGAATCCCGGCACAGGGATAGGGCTCAAGAATCTGCGAAGCCGCTATCAGTTTCTCACAGGACAAGATATAACTGTCGTTCGGACACAAGATCTGTTTTCCGTTTCATTACCGTTAATCGTACCCGGATCATGAACATATTGATCATAGAAGATGAAACAGCCGCCGCCGTCAATTTACGCTCATTATTGAGAGAAGTGTGTCCCTCCTGTCACATTCTGGGCACCCTAGACACTGTGACGGATAGTGTGGCATGGCTTGAGAGCCATCCGGCGCCGGACCTAATCTTCATGGACATCCATTTGGCCGATGGACATGCTTTTCGTATATTCAAACACATCGAGGTAGCGTCACCGATCATTTTCATAACAGCATATGATCAATACGCATTGGAGGCATTCCGAGTCAACAGTATTGACTATCTACTGAAACCGGTAAAACCCGAAGATCTCAACCGTGCATTGGCCAAATTGCAACGTCTTCGAGGGCAAGAACTCACAGCCTACACGACATCGGTCAATACTTTTGCCAATGCCTCGCAGCCAAGTTCCTTTCTCATCCATATACGCGACAAAATTATCGTGCTGTCAACCACAGAGATCGCTTTCTGTTATACCCAGAACGAACGTGTCACCGCCCACACTTTCGATGGAGAGAACTACCCGCTGGACAAATCGCTCGACAGTCTGATCCAACAGTTACCTGCCGATCGTTTCTTCCGGGCCAACCGTCAATTCATCATAGCACGAGATGCCATTCAAGACATTTCCGTGTGGTTGGGCAACAGACTCAAGATTACACTTAGCCAACCGACACCCGAAAAAATTCTGATCAGCAAAGCACGTGTACCGGAATTCAAACGCTGGTTGGCCACTCACGCATGACCCAGTTCTTACGAATTTCGTTTGTAATACAGCACCTTCAGTTATTGCACTCCACGACATAACGGAGGTATTTATATTCCTTTCCTAGCAATCTAGCGATTAAAATAAGAGACTTGATTTGATTCAAGTCTCTTATTTTGTATTTATCCATTACATGCGGAAGGTATCACAGGCCTCAACACGGGACAAAAACGGTCAAATAACACGCTTTATTTCAATAGGATATATACCACGCACTCTATTTAGATATAATATTAATACAAAATTAATGAATGAATGTTCATTTTCTCTTGTTTTTTTCAACGAGTAATTACATCTTTGTATCGCATTAATGAATGAATGTTCATTTTTTAACCAGTAAACCGAAGAAACAACAACATATGTCCAAACAGATCGACACCACGAAAATCGAACGTATCCGAGCAGCAGCAGTCACGCTTATCAGTGAACAAGGAATCTCGAATGCATCGGTAGCATTGATAGCGCGCCACGCAGGGGTATCCGTCGGTTACCTCTACCGCCACTATGCGAGTAAAGAAGCGCTGTTCAACGACATGCTCGAAGTTACACTCAATATAATTACCGAAAAAATTTTGTCATTGATCGAGGATGGCAAAGGAATTGATCATGTAGTAAGCGGACTAGTACGCTACATATTCGAAATTGCCGACCAGGACCGTTCAAAAATAAAATTTCTCATTGTGCTACTCAACGATTTTTCAGCGACAATCAGTACCCGACTAACAGGACGTATCCGTACCTTGGCCGACCGTTTATTGGCCGTTGGGCTACACGACGGCTCGATCCGCGAAGACACCACGATAGAAGATATTTACATGGCCATGGTAGGACTGCCGATGCAATACCTGTCACTCCACTATCGTGGACTTCTACAGACAGACCCGACCACGACGACCTACGACATCGAGCCGATCATTCAGCGAGCCATCGGTTTAATCAGGAATAAATAACCATAAACATAGCTAACTTTATGAAAAAAGCGATTCTACTGGCCCCCCTGCTGCTGTTGGTCACAGCCAGTGCTCAGGCTCAACAGGATGGGCGACCGCTTTCGTTCGACGAAGCGATTCGCATGACACTGACGGACAATCCGGAGATCAAAGCCCTGGAGTACGAACGGCAAGCAGCCGTACAACAGAAAAAGGCCGCAGCCGGCTTACGCTCGCCGCGTATCGAGCTCAATGCTGCGTATGCATACATGGGACAAGATATCGATGTGGATTTCAACAATCTGAAACCAGGAGCATCTCAATTGGCGGGAAGCATTCTGGGTCCCCTTGTAAGCGGAGGTATTCTTCCCCCCTCGATCTTGGCCGAAGCACAGGCGCTGATGGGAGCCGATTGGGCGATGACGCTTCAAGAACGTCAATTCGGCACTGTTGGGGGTACCGTCACACTGCCTGTGTTTACAGGAGGGAAAATCAATGCAGCCAATAATGCGGCACGACTTCAAATCGACGAAGTGGATGAAAAAGGGGTCCAAACACGAGGAGCCCTGATATCAGAACTCACGGAACGCTATTTTGGGCTGGCACTGGCCATTCAGGTTGCTGCAGTACGCAAACAAGTATTGGACGGGATGGAGACTCACCTCGAAGATGCCAAAGCACTCGAAGCCAACGGTATGATCGCCCGCAGCGAACGACTTTACGCCGAAATGTATGTAGCGGATGCCCGACAGGAATACATCAAGGCACAACTGCAAGTCGAGACACTCCGGAGCGCCTTGAGCAATACCTTGGGAAGCGACCAACACTATATGCCGGTCACCAGCATGTTCATGCTGCGTGAGATTGAACCGCTGTCTCATTTCCAAACGTTGGCGGCCGAACAGAATCCGATCATTCGTCAAGTAGACATTAAACATGACCTTGCCCAAGAAGGGGTACGCCTCCAACGGGCCAATTTTATGCCTCAGGTTGCGCTGATGGGCGGCGGCAGCTTTTACAATTACAAAGTCACCAACATGCTACCACGCTGGGCCGTTGGTGCCGGCATAACCCTGAATCTTTTCGACGGATTGAATCGTGAACATAAATTCACTGCAGCGAAACACCAAATGCGACAGGTTGCAGCCTTGGGCGAAAAAGCGAACAACGATATCGCGGTACTGATCGAAAAATTATACAACGAGATGCGGACCTACCACGACCAGATGCCCTCGATCGACACCGCAGTGATGTTCGCCACCGAATATCTGCGGATCAAAGATGCCGCTTTCCGTGAAGGTATGGCCCCCGCCAGCGACGTGGTCGATGCAGAACTCAATCTGGCCCAGAAACGGACGGAACGTCTTCAAGCCGCCTATTATTACGATCTGATGCTTGCCCGTCTACTTGAAGCAGCAGGAGCCAGTGCCGAACTCGACCAATACAGCAAACGTCTCACGGCCTACCCTGTCCGCTTCGAACAATAGGAGTCCCTATTCAGAGATATGAATGAACAAAAATAATCGACATATGAAAAGAAGCAATATTTTCGGAATCGTGATAGCCATACTTGTGGTGGCAGGCATCATCGTATTTATCAGCTGGTACATGTCCCAGAAATCCCCCGTACTACTCCAGGGAGAGGTCGAAGCGACCAGCTACACCGTTTCGTCAAAAATCGCCGGGCGTATCGACAGCATGCTTGTCCGGGAAGGGCAACAGGTCTACAAAGGACAACTGCTCTACGTGTTGAGCACCCCCGAAATCGACGCCAAACTGCGGCAAGCCCAGGCAGCCCAGAAAGCAGCGAGTGCCCAGGACAAAAAGGCCCTTAGAGGTGCTCGTCCGCAGCAGATACAGGGCGCATATGATCTATGGCAAAAGGCTTTGGCTGGATTGGAATTGGCACAGAAAAGCTATGATCGGGTCAAGAATCTATACGAGCAAGGGGTGATTCCAGCCCAGAAATTCGACGAAGCGACAGCCAATCTGAATGTCATGAAGGCAACGGCATCGGCAGCCAAATCACAATACGACATGGCACTGGACGGCACTCGTCTTGAGGACAAGGTTGCAGCCGCCGCATTGCTCGAACAGGCCGAGAGCGTAGTTTCAGAGGTTGAGATCTACGCAGCAGACGCCTGTCTGTATTCCCCGGTGGACGGAGAAGTATCGACGGTGGTTTCCGAAGTAGGCGAACTGGTAGGGCAAGGTTATCCGGTGATCACCGTACTCGACATGAACGACACCTGGGTTACTTTCAATGTCAAGGAGACACTGTTGCCGAAAATCAAAAAGGGGACAACACTTACAGGCTATGTACCTGCCCTTGACCGGAATATCGAGATGGTAGTCGACTACATCGCCGTCCAGGCACAATTTGCCACATGGGCTGCCACCCGGACACAGGGCGGTTTCGATGTGCGCACATTCGAAGTAAAAGCCCGTCCGAAAATGAAAGAAAACGATCTGCGTCCGGGAATGTCGGTACTGGTCGACTGGAACGAAATTGCGCAATAAGTTGTCCTCAACCGATCGAATCCCGTCCATCCGAAACGGGGTCACATTCAGCTACCCGTCCGGGCTCCAGCCGAAACGACTGCAATCACAGAAGCGGGCTCCGATCCAACGGACAAGGACGTGAAAATTATTGAACACTTTACATAAACGCCACGATATGGGCTTTTTCAAAGGATTCATACAAGTATTTCGGCGAGAGTTGTGCCGTATACGGGAGTTTCCGGTCTATATGACACTCTCGCTGATTCTGCCCGTAATCTCTTTCGCATACTTTGCGATACTGCTGGCCGATGGCATTCCCCGCAATATTCCGATTGCCGTGCTCGACCTTGACGGGACCCCGCTGTCACGCCAACTCACCCGCATGATCGATGCGACAGCGACGTGCGATGTAGCCTACCAGCTTACCGACATGGACGAAGGGGAAAAGATGATGCGTGAAGGGCGTATCGATGCCATCGTACGTATTCCGGCGCGATTCGAAGCCGATATCTTCAGTAACCACCAGACAGATGTGGTCGCCTACCTCAACGGGCTCAACATATCGGCCAACGGATTGATGAACCGCGATATCCAGACCGCCGTCACCACGTTTTCGTCGGGCGTACAGATCCAGATGCTCGAAAAGAAAGGGTTGAGTCCGCTACAGGCATACAGCCAGATGATGCCGGTTGCCTTCGATCGCCACATTTTGTTCAATCCCTATACCAATTATGCCTACTATCTGCTTCCGAGTTTCCTGCCGATGATGTTGATGATCTTTTCGTTGCTCACCACGGTATTTGCAATCGGCACGGAACTCAAATACGGTACGGCAGGCGAATGGTTTGCCCGGGCCGGAGGCAGCAGTTGGGCAGCCCTTTTGGGTAAACTGATGCCCTACACCCTCATCATGATCCTCCTGAGCCTGGGCATGAACACGATGATGTACAAGTACCTGGGCGTACCGCTCAACGGCAGTCCCCTGCTGCTCGTCATTGCAGGCATACTTTTCGTCCTTGCCTACGAATCGATCGGAGTACTGATGATCAGTGTTTTCAGTAATCTTCGGCTGTCACTTTCAATCGGGGGCGGCTACTCGGTACTGGCTTTCACATTTTCGGGACTGACCTTTCCGATGATCGCGATGGACGGTTTCGTCCGCATCTTCTGTTACATTTTCCCTTTCACATTCTACACGGAGATATTCATCGACCAGGCCATGCGGGGAGCACCGGTCCATTATTCGCTTCCCTACCTGGGTTATCTTTCGCTGTTCATTCTACTGCCTCTGCTCTGCCTGCCGAGGTTGAAAAAAATATCCACTAACGAACTCTACTGGAGGAGAATGTAATTATGAAATTCGATCGTTTCCAAGTCAAATGGCATGAATTCTGCTCGGTTCTACATACCGAGTTCAAACATATCTTTACGGACGCCGGAGTGATTTTGGTGTTGATCATCGCCCTGCTACTCTACTCCACGGTATACTCTTTGGCCTATAAAAATCAGGTATTGAGAGATATACCTATCGCTGTGGTCGACATGGACAACAGTACTTCGAGCCGTGAGTTGGCACGCACGATGGATGCCACGCCCAATATTGAGGTTGCATACAAACCCACGAGTATGGACGAGGCGGAATCACTTTTCTACGCCCGCAAAGTCAACGGGATCGTCTACATACCCGACACATACGAATCCAATCTGCTCAAGGGGGTGCAAGCTACCGTCGGGCTTTATGCCGATGCGAGTTATTTTCTGATGTACAAACAGTTTTTCTACGATGCGGTTGC